>DASWUT010000250.1:0-16675 GCA_036401455.1 Gemmatirosa sp.
GTGCGCCGCGGACCGGCCGGCGCTCGCGCAGCCGGCCGCCGCGAGTGCGAGTGTGACGATGAGCAGGCGAGTACGCATGTAGGCGGACAAGGGATGGGAAGGAGCACCGGGCGCGCGGGGTCGTGGAGCGTATGCACTGCCACACCGCGCCGTGGACATTCTATCGTAACGGTGTCGCTTCACCACGCACGCCGCCCCTTCCCTGCCCTCGCGAACTCGTGAACACCCGCCGCCAGTTCCTCGTCCGCGCGCCGCTCGGCGTCGCCGGCGCGCTCGCCGCCTGCCGCCACGGGCAGGTCCCCGCGCAGCCACCCGCACCGACGGGCGCCGCGAGTCCCGCCCCGGGGCCGGGTACCGGCGCCGGCACCCCGGTGAGCGCCACCGCCGGCGCTCCCCCCGCCTTCAACACCGCGCCCCCGGTCGGGCCCGAGGTGTCGACCGGGACGTTCGCCGAAGCGGAGAAGTTGATGCAGGTGCAGCTGACTCCCGCGCAGCGGCGGATGGCCGCGGAGAGCTGGCGCACGTCGATGGCGCCGCTGCTCGAGCGGCGGACGGGCCCGAAGAAGCTCGCGCTGCCGGACAGCGTCGCGCCCGCGACGCGCTGGACGCCGGGTGTCGGCGGTGAGCCGATGGGCTCTGCGCGCGACCGCTTCGTGCGCAGCGCGGCCGACCCCGGCCCGCTGCCGGCGAGCGATGCCGACATCGCCTACGCACCGGTCGCGCGGCTGTCGCGCTGGATCGAGTCGCGCCAGCTCACCTCCGAGCGCCTCACGCGCATCTACCTCGAGCGCATCCGGCGCTACGACCCGCAGCTGCGCTGCGTCATCACCCTGACCGCCGACGCGGCAATGGGCGAGGCGCGCCGCGCGGACGCGGAGATTGCCGCCGGGCACTACCGCGGCCCGCTGCACGGCGTGCCCTACGGCGTGAAGGACCTGCTCGACACCGCCGGCATCCGCACGACGTGGGGCGCGGAGCCGTTCCGCGACCGTGTGCCTCACGCGGACTCCGCCGTCGTCGCGCGGCTGCGTGCCGCGGGCGGGGTGCTCATCGCGAAGCTCAGCCTCGGCGCGCTCGCCCTCAACGACATCTGGTTCGGCGGGCAGACGATGAATCCGTGGCTGCTGCAGGAAGGCGCGTCGGGATCGAGTGCGGGGCCGGGCGCGGCCACCGCGGCGGCGCTCGTCGGCTTCTCGGTGGGAAGCGAGACGGGAGGCAGCATCATCAGCCCGAGCATGCGCTGCGGCGTCACGGGCCTCCGCCCGACCTACGGTCGCGTCGCGCGCACGGGCGCGATGACCCTCGCCTGGTCACTCGACAAGCTCGGGCCGATGACGCGGAGCGTGGAGGACGCGATGCTCGTGCTGCACGCGATCACCGGCCCCGACGCGGGCGACGTGGCGAGCGTGCCGAGTCGGCTCGATTTCGACGCGACGGCGGGGGTGCGTGGACTGCGCGTCGGCTACGTGCCGGCGTGGATGCAGGAGGCGCCCGCGACGGACGTCGACCGCGCCGCCCTGGACACGGTGCGTACGTTAGGCATGACCGCGGTCCCGGTGACCTTCCCTGACTGGCCGTACGATTCGCTCAACCTCGTGCTCTTTGCGGAGGCCGCAGCGGCATTTGAGGAGCTGACGCTCAGCGGGCGGGCTGACCAACTACGCGCGCAAGTGCCCGACGCGTGGCCCAACCTGTTTCGCGAGGCGCGCTTCCTCTCGGCCGTCGACTTCGTGCAGACCGACCGTCTGCGCCGCCGCGTCGCCGGCGAGATGGCCCGCGTGATGTCCGAGGTCGACCTGCTGCTCGTGCCATCGCTCCGGGACGAGATGCTCGTCATCTCGAACAACACCGGGCACCCGTCGCTCACGCTGCGCACGGGGTTCGTGCGCGTGGCCGAGGCGCGCAGCGACTGGGCCCCCGACCCGGCCAACCCGTTGCCGAAGTTCGCCCCGCCGCGGCGCGTGCCGCACGGGGTGACGCTGATCGGGCGGCTGTTCGACGAGGGAACGATCGGACGCGCGGGGCTGGCGCTGGAGCGGGCATCGGGGGTGGTAGCCGAACGGCCGCCGCAGTTCGCCTAACCCGCGCTATCGCAACCGTCGCAGTTCGACTTCGGACATGAGGAACCCGAACGCGGGCCATCCACCCGCGTGGATCGAGCGCGTGAACCACGTGCGGGCCGACGCGGTGTCGCCGCGGACGAGGTACCAGTTCCCCACGCCGTAGCTCAGCGTGGATACCGCGACCGCGCTCGTGTCGGCGGCGGTCACCACGGCGTCGGGGCCGATCTGCCCGCGGTAGAGACGAAGCCGTTGGGCATACGCGTTGGCGATCGGAAGCGAGTCCGGGCGTCGATCGAGCATCGCCTGTGCCTCGGCCGCGCGTCCGGCCCGCGACAGCGACATCCAGCGCCAGTCGGTCGACCCGGCGAGCTCGCCGGCGTCGGGCGCGCGCGGCTGTGCGTGCCCGAACGCGTCGGCTGCGCCGGCGAAGTCGCCCGCGGCGTAGCGCGAAATGCCGAGGTGGTACCAGATGCCGTAGTTGGTGCTGTCGAGGCGATTGCCGCGCGTGAGGTCGGCGAGCGCGGGGCCGAACTCGCCGACCGAGATGTGCCGGTGGCCACGCCAGCGGTAGAGGAGCGCGTTGTCGGGCGCGATCGCGAGGCCGCGCGTGAACGTCGCGATCGCCTCGCGGTACTCGCGCGCGCCGGCCTGGGCGAGGCCGAGCGCGAGGAGAAGGTCGACGTTGCGCGGGTTGGACGCGAGCGCGGCCGTGGCGCGCGCGATGGGGCCCGTGTCCGCTTCGGCACGGAACGTCACGCCTCCGACGGAGCGGTACTCGACCGGCGGCTCGGCGGTCGCCGTCGCGGTTTGCGCGCGGGCAGGGCGAGAGGCCGCCGCGACCACGGTCGCCGTCGCGCCAAGCGCGACGGCCCAACGCCAGCGAATCCGCATGGGAGCGTTCCTCACAGGTGGCGAGATCACGACGCAGCGTGCGGTGCGTGGCCGCGGCGTGCGTCGTGGAGCGCGACCGCATGCACGAGCAGCGCGTGCGCGGCGCGCCAGAGGTCCGCATTCTCCCCCGGCTCGACGTGCCGCAGGTCGTACTCCACGGTCTCGAGCGCCTGGCGCGGGGTCGAGCAGGCGATCAACCGCTGCCCCGCGTACTCCTCGGGCGTGTCGGCGACGGGGATGTAGGTCTCGCCTCCGGTGCGCCGTGCGTGTTCGAGGGCGGCGTTGGCGCGGGCGAGGTAGTCGGCGCCGATGCGCGTGAGGTCGTACACCGTGAGCGGCGGGCGGACGTCGGACATGGCGGGGATACAGGGATGAAGACGTGGCGCGGCGGCGCGCGCCCCGCGCCCGAATATGCGGCGCCGGTCAGCTGGCGCGAGGGGGACGGGCAGACTGGCCGCCCCGCGTCACGGCCCCGGATCCGGCCGCGACGTGCGCTGCCCCTCGTAGTACCGCCGCAGCACCTCGAACGCCTGCTTTTTCTCGCCTCGCTCCGAGACGAGGCCCTTGCGATTGAAGTAGTCCTGAATCCCCGGCAGCGGCCGCCGCGGCGAGCGGAAGTCCTTCAGAATCCACGGCGTCATTCCCGCCAGAAACGGAATCCGCGCGAGCATCGCCACCTGATGTTCGTAGAGGCGTGCCTGATACTCCTCCGTCCACCGCTCCGCGGTCGCTCCGTGCCTGCCCTGCAGCGCGCCGCCGCCCAACTCGCTCATCACGAGCGGCTTGTCGAACGCGCTCGTCCAGCGGATGCTGTCCGCCTTCTCCGGTGTTCCGTCGTACCAGCCGAGGTACTCGTTGTTGCCGATCACGTCGAGCGAGTTGCCTAACGGATCGTCGATCGCGATCGTGTGCGGGTCCGAATAGCGATGTTCGAGCGCGGCGGTGACGAGGCGCGTCGAGTCGAGCAGGCGCGCGCGGGCGACGAGCGCCTTCAAGAAGGTGATCCGCGGCCCCGCGGCCGGGTTCGAGTCGCGCGGCGTTTCGTTCGCCACCGACCAGAGCGCGACGGCCGCGCGGTTGCGGTCGCGCGTGATCATCTCGCCGAGCTGCTGCTCCGCCGACGCGAGCGTCGCGGGGTTCTCCCACGCGATCGTCCAGTACACGGGGATCTCGGCCCAGACGAGGATGCCCATCTCGTCGGCGGTGCGCAGCATCGCCTCGTTGTGCGGATAGTGCGCGAGGCGCACGAAGTTGCCGCCGAGTTCGTGCACCCAGCCGAGCAGCCCGCGCGCATCGTCGCGGCTGAACGCGCGGCGCGCCTCGTAGGGCGCCTCCTCGTGCACGGCGACGCCGCGCAGGAAGATGGGCCGCCCGTTGAGCAGGATCTGCGTGCCGCGCACGCTGATCGTGCGGAAGCCGATGCGATCGCGCACCGTCTCACCGGCGGTCGCGACCTCGACGTCGTAGAGCGTCGGGCGCTCGGTCGACCAGCGCGTGAGGCGCGTCGCGTCGAGCGAGAGCGTGGCGCGCCCGCTCGCGTCGGGCGTCACGGTCTGCGTGAGGCGCGCGCCCGGGATCCGCACGGTGACCGGCGTCGTCGCGGCGGCGGGCCCGTCGAGCTGCACCCAGCCGCGGGCGCGCTCCGGGTTCTGCGGGTCGAGCTGCAGCGTGTAGTCGCGCACGAACGTCGCCGGCGTCTCGACGAGCGTGACCTCGCGCGTGAGGCCGCCGTAGTTCCACCAGTCGGAGTTGACCGTCGGCACGGCGTCCGCCCGGCGGCGGTTGTCGACCTTGACGACGAGATCGTTAGGCCCGGACCGTAGCAGCCGCGTGACCTCGAAGTCGAACGGGGTGAACCCGCCCTCGTGCACGCCGAGCTCCGTGCCGTTGAGCCATGCGCGCGCCTCGTAGTTGGCCGCGCCGAAGTGGACGAACAGCCGCCGCCCCGGCGCGAGCGTGCGCGTGAAGCGCGTCTCGTACCAGACCGTGCCCTCGTACCAGCGCAGGTCGTCGCGCTGGGTGTTCCAGTCACCGGGCACGGCGAGCTGCGGCGATCGGTCGAAGTCGTACTCGACGAGCTCGTTCCCCTCGGGCTTCCGGTCGCGGAAGTAGCCGTTGGGATCGGGGCGGTGGCGGTAGTTGTAGTACCCGTTCTCGAACGGGTCGACGATCGTCGCCCAGTGGCCGTCGAGGGTGGTCGTGACGCGACCCGCGACGTTGGTGATGAGCGGCGCCGTCGCGCTCTGCGCCGCGGCCGGTGCGGTCGACAACGCGCCTAACGCCGTGACCAGCGACGCGCTGAGCGCGAGGACCGCGACGGTCCGCGACATGCCGAAGTGGGCGTTCACACGTCGCCTCATGCCCGCACCGCTTCGGCCGCGCGGGCCGCTTCCACGCGTCGCAGCCGCTCGATGTCGCGCAGCGGGGGCGACCCGAACATGCGCCGGTACTCGCGGCTGAACTGCGACGCGCTCTCGTAGCCGACGCGCTGGCTCGCGGTGGCCGCGTCCGCATGCTCGGTGAGGAGGATGCGCCGCGCTTCCTGCAGCCGCAGCTGCTTCTGGAACTGCAGGGGGCTCATGCTCGTCACGGCGCGGAACCAGGCGTGCATCGTAGAAGGGCTCATGTTCACCTCGCGCGCCAGTTCCTCCATCCGGATCGGGCGCGTCGCGTTCCGCTTGAGCCATTCCAGCCCGGCCGCGATGCGCTGGACCTGGCCGTTGTCGGCACGCATGCGGCGCAGCAGCCCGCTCCGTTCGCCGAGCAGCAGGCGGTAGAAGATCTCGCGGCGGACGAGCGGGGCGAGGATCGGGATCTGCCCGGGGTTGCGAAGCAGGCGCACGTACCGGATCACCGCGTCCAGCAGCTCCGCATCGAGCGGGCTCGCGAACACGCTCGGCTCGTGCCGCGTCTCCGCTTCCAGCGGCATTTCGGCTTCGAGGATCAACGCGCCGATCTCGGCGAAGTCCAGCTCGATCGCCACGCCGAGGCAGGGCGACTCGGGCGACGCCTGGACGATCTGGCCGAGTAGCGGCAGGTCGAGTGAGAGGACGAGGTACGTGTCGGGATCGTACACGTGGCGCGCATCGTTCAGCAGCACGCTCTTCATCCCCTGCGCGACGACGCACAGCACGGCGCGATCGACCGTGTGGCGCGGCGCGGTCGTCGTCGTGAACCGGGACAGGTGCAGCCCCGGAATGGCGGTGTCCGTGAACCCCTCGCGGTCGCTCAGCTCCGCGACGAGTGTTGCGAGTTCCCCGATCCGTGCCACGTGCCCGTCCTCCTGGTGTCGGCGGTCGTGGAACGTACGTCGCGGCGCGCGCGGGTGACAGCAAGACCGGAGAATCGGGCAACGAATCGCGAGGATCGGTCAACGCATCCTCACGCGTTTCCAGCCAGCATTGAGCAGCATGCGGGGCGTGCGACATCACGGGATCCAGGAGAATCGATCCATGCGGTACAACCGATTGGGCACGACCGGGCTGTTCGTGTCGGAGCTCTGCCTCGGCACGATGACCTTCGGCGCGAGCGACCAGTATGCGTTCATGGGTGCGGTGGCACAGGCCGACGCGGACGCGATGGTGCGTCGCGCGCTCGACGCCGGCATCAACCTGCTCGACACGGCCGACACGTACTCCGCCGGTACGTCCGAACGGATCACCGGGCAGGCGCTCCGGAACCTCGGCGTCAGACGCGACGAGATCGTCGTCGCGACCAAGGTGTTCGGCGAGACGGGCGCAGGGCCCAACGCGCGCGGCTCGTCGCGCGCCCACATCATCGCCGGCGCGCACGCCAGCCTCGAACGCCTGCAGCTCGACTACATCGACCTGTACCAGCTCCACGGCTTCGACCCGGCCACGCCGATCGAGGAGAGCCTCGGCGCGCTCACGGACCTCGTCCGTCAGGGGCTCGTGCGCTACATCGGCGTGTCCAACTGGGCCGCGTGGCAGATCGCCAGAGCCGTCGGCATCGCCGAGCGGCTCGGGCTCGCGAAGTTCGCCTCGCTGCAGGCGTACTACACCATCGCCGGACGTGATGTCGAACGCGAGATCGTCCCGATGCTCGCGAGCGAGGGGTTGGGCATGCTCGTCTGGAGCCCACTCGCGGGTGGGCTGTTGAGCGGCAAGGTTGGGCGGGAGCAGCAGACGGTCGAGGGCACGCGGCGCGCCGCGTTCGCCTTCCCGCCGGTCGACATGGCGCGCGCGTACGACGTGATCGACGCGCTACGCCCGATGGCCGCGCAGAAGGGGGTCTCGGTCGCCCAGCTCGCGCTCGCGTGGCTCCTCCACCGCCCGGGTGTGACGAGCGTGATTCTCGGCGCCAAGCGCGTCGACCAGCTGAACGACAACCTCGGCGCGGTCGATGTGACGTTCACCGACGAGGAGCGGCAGGCGCTCGACGCGGTGAGCGAACTGCCCGCTGAATATCCGGGGTGGATGTTAGGCATGTGGAGCCAGGCGCGCGCGGCCCAGCTGGCCGAGTCGCGGAACTGACGCCGGTATGAGCCTCACCAACGGCAGTCTCACGAGCTTTCGCACCCTCGGCCGATCCGGCCTCGTGGTCAGCCCGCTCGCCCTCGGCACGATGACGTTCGGCACGGCGCGCTGGGGCTCGCCGGACGACGTGTCGCGAGCCGTGTTCGATGCCTACGTCGACGCTGGGGGCAACTTCGTCGACACGGCCGACGTGTATGCCGGCGGGCGGAGCGAGGAGCTGGTCGGTCAGTACGTCGCCGAGCGCGGGCTGCGCGACCAGATCGTGCTCGCGACCAAGTTCGGGTTCAACGCCGCGGCGCCCAACCCGCACGCCGGCGGCAACGGGCGCAAGAACGTCTACCGCGCGCTGGACGGCTCGCTTCGCCGGCTGAAGACCGACTACGTCGACCTGTACTGGCTGCACGTGTGGGACGCGGTCACGCCCGCGGACGAGGTGCTGCAGACGTTAGGCGATCTCGTGCGCGCGGGAAAGGTTCGCTACTTCGGGCTCTCCGACATGCCGGCGTGGTACGCGACGAAGATGGCGACGCTGGCCGCGGCGCACGCGGTGCCCGGTCCGGTCGCGATGCAACTCGAGTACTCGCTCGTCGAGCGCACCATCGAGCGCGAATACATCCCGGCCGCGCGCGACCTCGGGATGGGTGTGGTTCCCTGGAGCCCGCTCGCGGGCGGGTTCCTCGCCGGCAAGTACCAGCGCCCGGCCGCGGGTGCGGCACCGTCGGGCGAGGGGCGGCTCGCGGGCGCCAATCCGTTCGGCGCCACGAAGTTCACCGACCGGAACTGGCGCGTGCTGGACACGCTGCGCACGGTATCGGCGGAGGTCGGCCGCCCGCCGGCCCAGGTCGCTCTCGCGTGGGTGGCGGGGCGTCCCGGGATCGGCGCGTCCATCATCGGCGCGAGCCGGCCGGAGCAGTTGCGCGACAACATCGCGTCGCTCGAGGTCGCCCTCACGGCCGAGCAGCGGCGCGCGCTGGACGAGGCGAGTGCGCCGGAGCCGACGTTCCCGTATCCGATCTTCGAGCCTGCGGTAAACCGGATGATCTTCGGCGGGCACGACGTCGCGGGATTCCACACCCGCCCCGCCTGGGAATGGCGAGCGGGAGCGTAGCGGGAACGTCGCGGGGAACGTCGCGGGAACGTCCGCGACGGACCGTAGGGCAGACGGCCAGCTACGGCCCTGCGTGGCCCCGTTGCTGCTCATTTCGCGCGCACGCTGGTTGATTTGCTCTAGGACCGAACACTGGCCGCAGGCGGGCGTTCGCCTGCGCGATCCGCAGACGTGAGGCGCGTGATGAGCGAGAACGGGAAGATCGACCCGCAGGAGCGCGAGCACCTCGAGGCCCGCAACACCGTCGAGCCGACCAACGGCGCGATCCGCGGCGACGACCGCAGCCAGCCGCAACCGAACTCGTGGGAGGCCGCGAAGGTCGACCTTGCCTCGGAGGAGGACATGCGCGAGGAGCTGGTGCGTGCGGGGCGGCCGACGGCGAGCGCCGCCGACGAGGCGTTTCACGGCAACGTCGTCGTGCACCCGCCCGAGGTCTTCGAGGGGCTCAAGCGGAAGGAGATCATGAAGACCGCCGCCGGACTCGAGGCGGTGAAGGTCGCGCTGCAGTACGCGGTCGACGAGATGGGCGCGGTCGACGCGACGCGCATGCTCGTCAAGCTCAACCAGGTGGGCGGCGTCGATTGCCAGAGCTGTGCGTGGCCCGATCCGCGCCCCGGGCATCGCTCGCCGTTCGCCGAGTACTGCGAGAACGGCGCGAAGGTCACCGCCGAAGAGAACACGCGGCGGCTCATCCCGCCCGAGTTCTTCCGGCAGCACAGCGTGCAGGCGCTGTCCGAGAAGAGCGACTACTGGCTCGCGAAGCAGGGGCGGATCGCGCACCCGATGGTGCTGCGCGAGGGGGCGACGCACTACGAGCCGATCGCGTGGGACGACGCGTTCCGGCTGATCGCCGACGAGCTCAACGGCCTCGAATCGCCCGACGAGGCAGCGTTCTATACCTCGGGGCGGACGAGCAACGAGGCGGCGTTCATGTACCAGGTGTTCGTGCGGCAGTTCGGGACCAACAACCTCCCGGACTGCTCCAACATGTGTCACGAGTCGAGCGGCGCCGCGCTCACCGACGCGATCGGGATCGGCAAGGGAACGGTCACGCTCGAGGACATCGAGCACACCGAGTTGCTGATCGACATCGGCCACAACCCGGGCAGCTGCCACCCGCGCATGCTGAGCGCGCTGCAGATGCTGAAGGACAACGGGGGCAAGATCGTCGGCATCAACCCGCTTCCCGAGACGGGGCTCAACCACTTCCACAACCCGCAGAACCTGCGGCACCCGACGCGCGCGCTGCAGGTGCTGGTGGGCTCGGGAACGAAGATCTCGGACCTCTTCGTCCATCCGCGGATCGCCGGCGACCTCGCCCTGCTCAAGGGCGTCGCGAAGGAGATCGTCGAGGCCGAAGACCGGCGGCCAGGGTCGGTGTTCGACCACGACTTCATCCGCGAGCACACGCACGGACTCGACGACTTTCTGGCCGACACGCGCGCCGAGTCGTGGGACGTGATCGTCGAGGAGAGCGGGGTGTCGCGCGCGCAGATCCGTCAGATCGCGGACCTGATCATGCAGCACCGCAACGTGATCATCTGCTGGGGCATGGGCCTCACGCAGCAGCCGCAGGCGGTGGCGACGATCCAGCAGGTCGTCAACATCCTGCTGCTGCGCGGCAGCATCGGCAAGCCGGGCGCGGGGGTGTGCCCGGTGCGTGGGCACAGCAACGTGCAGGGCGACCGCACGGTGGGCGTGTGGGAGCGGATGTCCGACGAGTTCCTCGACAAGCTCGGCGCGGAGTTCCAGTTCGAGCCGCCGCGCAAGCACGGCTACGACGTCGTCGAGTCGCTGAAGGCGATGCACGCCGGCAAGGTCAAGGTCTTCTTCGGCATGGGCGGCAACTTCCTCTCGGCCGGCCCCGATACGGAGTACGCGGGCCAGGCGATGCGTCGCTGCCGCCTCACGGCGCAGGTCTCGATCAAGCTCAACCGCGGGCACCTCGTCACCGGTGCGCAGGCGCTCATCCTGCCGACGTTAGGCCGCGCCGAGCACGACGAGCAGGCCTCTGGGCAGCAGTTCGTGTCGGTCGAGAACTCGATGGGCGTCGTGTCGATGTCGAAGGGCATCCTCGCGCCTGCATCACCCGACCTGCTGAGCGAGGTGGCGATCGTCTGCCGCATGGCCAAGGCCACGTTCGGCGGCCGCGCGGGTGCGAGGCGCAACACGACCGACTGGGACGGTGCGGCGGCGAACTACGACCGCATCCGCGACCACATCGAGCACGTCGTGCCCGGGTTCGAGGACTACAACCAGCGCGTGCGCGAGCCGGGCGGCTTCTACCTGCCCAACGCCGCGCGCGACACGCGCGAGTTCAAGACCGAGACGGGCAAGGCCAACTTCACCGTGCATCCGATCCACCGGGTGCGCCTCGCGCCCGGCCAGCTGCTGATGATGTCGATGCGCAGCCACGACCAGTTCAACACGACCGTGTACGGCCTGCACGACCGCTACCGCGGCATCCACAACGAGCGGCGCGTGATCCTGATGAACGAGGCCGACGTGCGCGAGCAGGGGCTCACGGAAGGACAGGTCGTCGACCTGACGAGTCACTGGAACGGGACGGAGCGCGTGGCGCGGCAGTTCATCGTCGTGACCTACCCGGTTCCGCGGCGGTGCACTGCGACGTACTACCCCGAGGCGAACCCGCTCGTCCCGATCGATTCCGTGGCGGAGCGGAGCAACACGCCGACGTCGAAGTTCGTCGTGCTCACCGTCGCGCCGTCGACGCGGGCGGGGCGGTTCGACTACGACCGGGTGGAGGCGGCGCAGGCGACTGACCGGCGGGGGATGGCGACGGTCTGACGCGGTGCGGCTCTCGTCCTTTCCCCCTCGCGGGTCCGTGTCAGCCGCCTGACCTGCAGGCTGCCGCTCCCGAAGTTGAGCACCCGGGGCCGAGCGCGCCGTGGACGCGCATGGCGCAGCCGATGACTCGCCGGGTCAGGATCTCGTGTGCCACGTCGGTGGATGGGAGGATGTCGGGAACTGATGCGCGAAGTCTCGCCTGTGGCCACCTCACCGACTGCATCCGAATCGTTCCGACTGGGCTGTTTCACGGCGACCCTGGCCCGGATGAGATCGCCGGATCCGCGCGCTCGCCGTCCAGCACGTACGCGACCGCCGCGAGCACGACTGGTCCGGCGGCGCGCAGGTTCAGCAACGAGTGTCCCTGCCCCGGCACGACGAACCGGCGCGCGCCCACATCGACGAGCTGCCCGTCGGCGTACCGGAACGGATCGCGCGTTCCGCGCACGAGCGCGACTCGCACCCGCGGCGCGAGCCGCGCGACTTCGGAGTCGACGGCGAAGCTGTCAGCGCCGTGCGGTTCCTGGCCCAACATGTCGGACAGCCCCGTGCGCAGGTGGCCGCGTGCGCCGGGGCTCATCGTGACGACCCCCGCGAGTCCGGGCGCGGCCAGACGCACCGCGGTCCACACCGCGAGCCCGCCGCCGATCGAGTGGCCGGCGACGACGAGCGGAACGTTCGCGGCGCCGAGCGCGTCGCGCGACGCGGCAACGAGCGAGTCGACCTCCGCGAGGAACGCCGCGGCGCGCGCCGGACCGGTGGGCAGATGGCCGAACGCACGCCGCACGTCGAACCCCGCCACCGCGTATCCATGCGCGCTCAGCAGCTCGGCCAGCCGCTCGTGCGCGCGCCAGAAGCCGACGTCGTTGCCGAAAAAGAAGACGAACGCGCGGGGCGGGCACGCCGAACCGGCCGCCGTCGCGGCCGCGGGATACAGGTAGACGGGCGCGCGCCGGAGCGCGGGCGTCGCGGCGTGGACCGGGGCATGTGCGTGCGGCAGGACGAGCGCGGGAGCGCCACAGCCGGCGAGCAGCGCCGCCGCGGCCGCGGCGCCGAGGCGGGAGAGGGCCATGGCAGACGTCGTGGGGGACGTCGCATCCTACGCTCCGCGAGTTCGGCCGCCGCGGCCAGGGCACAAGGATCTGGTGAGCTAGCGCTAATACATCTCAGCAGGCCGCGACCCGGTGCACCCGCTCGTCTCTTGACAGCCCGGCGCGCGGCCCCCCTTTTGGCAGCGCGGTCGACGCCCAGACGGGCGCCCGTCCCCTACACGCCTGCCTCGATGCCGCTCCTGCCGCCCCAGTTCCGGCGCGCCCCGCGCGCCGCCCTCGTCAGCCTCGCACTCACCGCGGCCCTCGCCGCCGCGGCCCGCCCCGTGGTCGGCCAGCCGGTCGTCGGCCAGTCGGTCGTCGGCCAGCCCGCGGCCGCGCCGGGCACCGCGCCGCACGCGACCCGCGTGACGTCGGTCGAGGGGATCACCGAGTACCGCCTGCCCAATGGGCTGCGCGTGCTCCTCTTCCCCGACGCGTCGAAGCCGACGGCCACCGTCAACATCACCTACTTCGTCGGCTCCGCCAAGGAAGGCTATGGCGAGACCGGGATGGCGCACCTGCTCGAGCACATGGTCTTCAAGGGCGCGACGCACCACACCAACATCCCGCAGGAGCTGACCGGGCACGGCGCGCGGCCTAACGGTACGACATGGCTCGACCGCACCAACTACTTCGAGACCGTGCCCGCCGGCGACACCACGCTCGCCTGGGCGCTCGACCTCGAGGCCGACCGGATGGTGAACTCGTTCATCGCCGACAAGGACCTGCGCAGCGAGTTCTCCGTCGTGCGCAACGAGTTCGAGTTGGGCGAGAACAGCCCGTTCAATGTCACGATGGAACGCGCGATGTCGGCCGCGTTTCTCTGGCATGGCTACGGACGCTCGACGATCGGCAATCGCTCCGACATCGAGAACGTGCCGATCACGCGACTGCAGGCGTTCTACCACAAGTACTACCAGCCGGACAACGCGATGCTCGTCGTCGCGGGCAAGTTCGACGACGCGCGCACGCTCGCCCTCATCGAGGACAAGTTCGGTCGCATCCCACGCCCGACGCGCACGATCGACCCGTCCTACACGGTCGAGCCGACGCAGGACGGCGAGCGCAACGTCACGGTGCGCCGGGTCGGCGACGTGCAGCTCGTCTTCGCGCTCTACCACATCCCGGCGAGCACGCACCCCGACTACGCCGCCGTCAGCGTGCTGAGCGAGGTGCTCGGGAGCGAGCCGGCGGGGCGGCTGTATCAGGCGCTCGTCGTGCCCAAGCGGGCCGCGTCCGCTGGCGCGTGGAGCTTCGAGACGCACGATCCGGGCGTCCTCCTCGCCTTCGCGCAGGTGCGCAAGGAGGACTCGCTCGCCATCGCCCAGCGCGCGCTGCTCGCCACGCTCGACTCGGCGGCGCGCACGGCGCCCACCGCCGCGGAGGTCGATCGCGCGAAGACGACGCTGCTGACGCAGTGGGACCTCGCGTTCAACAACTCGGAGCGCATCGCGCTGCAGCTGTCGGAGTCGGCCGCGAGCGGCGACTGGCGCCTGCTCTTCATTCAGCGTGACCGGACGAAGCAGGTGACCCCCGCGGACGTGCAGCGCGTGGCCGCCGCGTACCTCAAGCCGGCCAACCGCACGACCGCGCTGTTCGTCCCCACCGCCGCGCCCGAGCGCGCCGAAATCCCGCCAACGCCCAACGTCGAGACGATCGTCGGCGGTTACAAGGGGAACGCCGCGGTCGCCGCGGGTGAGGCGTTCGACCCGTCGCCCGCCGTGGTCGACGCGCGCACCACGCGCACGCGTCTCGCGAGCGGACTGCAGCTCGCGTTGCTGCCCAAGAAGACGCGCGGCGGCACGGTCACCGCCGCCTTCACCCTGCACACGGGCGACGAGGCGAGTCTGCAGGGCCGTGCCGCTGCCGCAGAGTTCGCCGCGCAGATGATCCTCCGCGGCACGACCGCACTCACCCGTCAGCAGGTCAAGGACTCGCTCGACAAGCTGAAGGCCAACGTCTACGTCTACGGCGGCCCGACGCAGGTGACCGGCGGGATCGAGACGACGCGCGAGAACCTGCCCGCCGCGCTCCGCCTCGTCGGGCGCTCGCTGCGCGAACCGGCGCTCGATCCAAAGGAGTTCGAGTTGCTGAAATCCGAGCAACTCGCGCAGATCGACGAGCAGCGCGCCGAACCCACGGCGCTCGGGTCGATCGCCTACGAGCGCACCATGCACCCGCACCCGCGCGGGCACCCGCTCTCCGCGCGCACGCTCGACGAGCAGGCGGCCGACCTGCGTGCGCTGAGCGTGGACGACGTGCGGCGCTTCCACCACGACTTCTACGGCGCGAGCGCGGGCGAGCTCTCGGTGGTCGGCGACTTCGACCGCGCGCAGATCGCGGCGATCGCCGACACGCTCTTCGGCGGGTGGAAGAGCGCGACCGCGTTCCACCGCGTGCCGCAGCCGTACGCGGCGACAGCGCCCGCGACGCAGTCGATTCTCACCCCCGATAAGGCAAACGCGTTCTTCCTCGCCGGGACCAACGCGCACCTTCGCGACGACGACCCGGACTACCCCGCGCTCGTCCTCGCCAACTACATGCTCGGCGGCGGCTTCCTCAACTCGCGCCTCGCCACGCGCATCCGCCAGAAGGACGGGATCAGCTACGGCGTCGGCTCGCAGTTCGGGGCGGACGCGCTCGACTCGACGGCGACCTTCACGACCTACGCGATCTACGCCCCACAGAACGTCGACCGGCTCGAGAAGGCGTTCCGCGAAGAGATGGCGCGCGCGGCGAAGGACGGGTTCACCGCCGACGAGGTCGCGCAGGCCAAGGCCGGGTGGCTCCAGAACCGGCAGACCAACCGCGCGCAGGACGGCTGGCTCGCCCACGCGTTAGGCAACCAGCTCTACCTCGGCCGGACCACCGCGTGGGACGCCGGGGTCGAGGCGCGGATCGCGGCGCTCACGCCAGAACAGGTGCGCGGCGCGCTCGCGCGCTGGGTGGACCCGTCCAAGGTCGTGATCGTGAAGGCCGGCGACTGGAACAAGAAGCCGGCGCCGGCTGCGGTGCAGTAGTGCGCCAGGCGCGCGGCGGTCGTGCGTTGGGCAGACGTAACGCCACCCGTGATCTCGCGACTGCGATCCTGGCCGGCCAGAACGCAGGGACCCGAGTGCGAACGCTCATCACTACGGAGCGCGCGTTGCTGGTGCGTTCGTCAGACCGGCGACTTCCGCACCAGCCGGCGCTTGTCGGAGTGATACGTGGCGGGCGGCTGCCCCGCGGGCGGATCCGTCGGGCGGACGGTCGCCGGCCGCGCGTGCGCCGCGTGCCGCTCGCGACGCGATGAGTGGCGCCGGGCGTCGGTCGCGGGGTGGTTCGCGGTGTGGCGTTTCGCGGTGTGGCGTTTCGCGGTGTGATGCGTGGCCACGTGGGCGACGTGCGGCGTGCGCACGACCGTGCGGTGCACCGCACGCGCCGCGACGTCGCCATCCGACGCGTGCCGGGCCACGCTCGCCCGCGCGCGACGCGTCGGGTTCGCGGCACCGTGTGCGGTCAGGGCCGTGGCGCCCACGATGACGGCGGCGAGAGCGGTGACGACCGTGAGGGCGCGCGTGCCGCGACGCCGTCGGACGTCGACCGCGGCGCCCGCCTCGCGCGTCTCGGGCGTGAGCGCCGCGATGCGCTGCAGCGTGAGGAGGTCGACCGCGACCCGCGCGCCCGCGGCGTCCAGCCGCACGTTGCCGATCGGCAGCAGCATCGGCGGACCGCGTGGCGCCGCCGCCCGCCCGACCTCGACGTAGCGCACGCACTGCGCGTCCGGATCGACGATCAGATCGATGACGGTCCCGACCGCGAGGCCGTCGGGCGTCCACACCGCCCACCCGCGGACGTCGGCGTCTCCGTCGGCGACCCGCCACCCATCGAGGCGACTCAGCCGAGCCAACGTGGGGCTCGACGCGGAGATCGGCGTCGATGGGCCAGCGCTCGCGCGCCCGTTCACGGGCGCCGGCACGAGCGTGTTCACGAGCGCGTCCGACTTCTCGTCCATGTGGGCCTGGGAACGGGTGCGCGGTCGTACCGCGGCGCGCGACAACAGGCACTGCGAGAGAAACCCCGGATCCACGAGTTGGCGACCTGGCAGGCGTCGCGCGTCCGGGTGTCGTGACTCGAGGCAACGTAGCGCCGACGTTGCGGCGGGGAAGGGAGCGGGCACGGCTGTGCGGTGCCGCGCGACACACCACGCGCCGATCCGCCGCGTCCGGCGCGCCGCAG
>DASWUT010000251.1:0-2463 GCA_036401455.1 Gemmatirosa sp.
ACAACCGATCGGCAGACGGCGCTCCGTAGCCGCGCGCCGTCACGACACGGGCCCCGAGCGGTTCGCCTTGCCGTGGTCTGCCGCGTCTCGCGGCGGTCGCCGGCCCGGCCCGATCACGCGGCGATAGATGCTGTAGAACGCGGCTCCCGCGCCGACGAACACCAACACGAGGAGCAGCCACGGCGAGGTGCCGAGTCGGCCATCGAGCCAGTGACCGACGAAGGCGAACAGCGCGAGCGTGCCCCCGAACTGCAGTCCGACGCCGGCGAACTCCGCCCCCGACGGTCCGGTCGAGGGGCGGGATGCGCGTCGCGCGGTGCGCCCCCTTCCGTCGTCACCCGTCATGGCGCGGGCCAATCTAGAGCTTGTGAAATTTTTCGCAAGCGAATTCGGTAGCGGTCGGATGGGGACACACGCGTTTGCGGGATCGCGGCCAAGTCACGCGCCACCTGTTACTTATGCGTCACCGGGATGATCTGTAACGCGGTTGACGCTCAGCTGGCGCGCCGGTAGGTTGCCGCGCGAACCTCCCGACCCCGAGCGACTCGCTCAGGTCATGTCGCATCGGCGCGTCGACACGCCGCCCGCCACAGGCGCCGTCCCTCCCGCGCCGCCGTCTCTGCCCGATGGACCGACGCATCTTCGTCCCCCTCCTCGCCGCTGTCGGCGTGGTCTTCGCCTGCGGACCGCTGCCCCATTTCGGGAGCGGCCTGCCCGTGCACGCCGCGCGATTTGGCCGCACGGCGGCGGGCGAACCCGTGCGCCGCACCCTCGGACGTCGAGCCCACCGGGATCCGGGCGCGCCCGAGGTCGACGGCGCCTTGGCCGTCGTGCCCGCGAGCACTCCGGGCGACGCCGACGTGCGGTTCGCGCTCGCGGTCGTGAACGCGAGTGACAAGCGCCTCGAAGTCGACTTCCCGGACGGCCGCACGCGCGACTTCGCCGTCTACGATTCGGTCGGCCATGAGGTGTGGCGCGCGAGCCGCGGGCGGCTCTACACGCAACTGTTGCAGAACACACTCCTCGCCGCCGGCGACTCGGTCGTGTACGAAGCCGAGTGGCGCGCGCCGACGCCCGGCCATTACGCGGTCGTCGCGGAACTCCGCAGCAGCAATCACCCGGTCGTTCGCCGCGGCGATTTCGTCGTCGCCGAGGCACCCGCTCAGGCGGCCGTGGGACGCGCTGCCGCGGTCACCATCGCGTCGGCCCGTTAGGCCGGCGTGCCGGCCGCCGGCGACGACGTCGCACTCCTCGCCCGCCTCGCCGAAGCACGGCGCGCGCTCACGTCCGCGATCGGGCGCCGCGTCGTCGGCCAGCACGCGGTCGTCGAGCATCTGTTAGGCGCGGTGCTCGCCGGCGGGCACGCCCTGCTCGTCGGCGTGCCCGGCCTCGCGAAGACGCTGCTCGTCCACACGCTCGCCGACGCGCTCGCGCTCCAGTTCTCCCGCGTGCAGTTCACGCCGGACCTGATGCCGAGCGACATCACCGGGACCGAGCTGTTGGAAGAGGATCCCGAGAGTGGACGCCGCGCCTTCCGGTTTGCCCGCGGGCCCGTGTTCGGCAACATCGTCCTTGCCGACGAGATCAACCGCGCCCCGCCAAAGACGCAGGCCGCGCTGCTCCAGGCCATGCAGGAGCACGCCGTCACCGCCGCCGGCGCGACGCACCGCCTTCCCGAACCGTTCTTCGTGCTCGCCACGCAGAACCCGATCGAGCAGGAGGGCACGTATCCCCTCCCCGAGGCGCAGCTCGACCGGTTCCTCGTTCAGCTCGCCGTCGGGTATCCGACGCGTGAGGAAGAAGAGCAGATCGTCGTCGCGACCACCGGCGGCGATGCGCCGCCGATCACGCCGGTGCTCGACGCGTCCGAGCTGGTCGCCCTCCAGGGCCTCGTGCGCCGCCTCCCCGTCGCGCCGACCGTCGTGCGCCACGCCGTCCGCGTGGTACGCGCGACGCGACCGGGCGAGGCGGACGCGTCGGCGGACGTCAAGCGCTACGTGCGCTGGGGCGCCGGGCCGCGTGCGTCGCAGGCCCTCGTCCTCGCCGCCAAGGCGCGCGCGGCGATGGACGGCCGCGCCACCCCCGACCTCGACGACGTTCGCGCCGTCGCGCCTACCGTCCTCCGCCACCGCCTCGTGCTCGGCTTCCAGGCCGAAGCCGACGGTGTGACGCCCGAGCAGCTGCTCGACCTGCGCGACCGCGGCTGAGTTCGAGCGCTTGCCGGCGCGGAGGCTCCCCGGGGCGGGCGCTCGTTGCTCGTAGCGTGAGGGCGCGACCGTGCGCGGCACGCGATCGTGCGGCATGCCCGCCACCGCCCCGCCGCCCGCGCGCGTCACGCTCCACACGTTCGGCGAGTGCCGCATCGTCGTCGAACACGCGGCCGGCACGACCACCCTCACCCCGGCGAGCGACCGGCTGTTCGCGCTCGCGCTGCTCCTCGCCGCCGACGCGGGGCGCCCTGTC
>DASWUT010000252.1:0-3597 GCA_036401455.1 Gemmatirosa sp.
GACGCCCGCGACGCCCGCCGCGAGGGCGGCTGGGCGCGCATCCGCGTCACCAGCGGCGGCCAGCGCGTCACGCACGCACGCGGCGATGACGTCGACGGAGTGCTGGACGCCGCCGCCGCGCACGGCCGACCCCGGACCGTCGGCGCTGCCCACCACCGTGCCGTCCGGCCGCGCGACGAGCGCGCGAGTTTTCGAACCGCCCCCGTCTACGCCGACGACGAGGCGTTCGGCGCGTGGCAGGGCGTCGTCCGCGCGGGGCTCGAACGTCGTGGTCATCCGGCCGCCGTTCGCGGTGCGGGGTGCGTGTAGGACGAGGCCACGCCCGTCACCATCGTCAGCGCCGTGCCGATGAGCACGAACCACGGCCACGCGATCTTCGCGAACGGCGCGAGCGGTGCGGCGAGCGCGGGCACGACGACGCCGATCTGTTTGGCGAAGACGATGAACGCCATGGCCGCGATGCCGACGCTCATCCCGAGGATGGCGTCGCGTTGGATCGCGCGTGCCCAGAACACGCCGAGGAAAAAGCCACCGAGGAGACCGCCGTAGGTGAACGACGCGATGCCGAGCGCGACGACGACGACCGGCGTGCCGTTGTCGCGAAACAGGAGCGCGCCCGCGGTGAGGGCGATGCCCCAGGCGAGCGCGAACAGCTTGCCCGCGCGTAGCGTGCCCGGGTCGTCGGACTGGCGTCCGGTGAGTGGGAGATAGAGGTCGTGCGTGGTCGCGGCCGCGAGCGAATTGATGGCACCGGAGTGCGTGCTCATCGTCGCCGCGACGATCGCCGCGACGATCAGACCGACGAGGCCGGCGGGCATGTGGTCGACGATGAACGACGGGAAGATCGCGTCCGTCGCCGCGAACGGTCGGCCCTGGTAGTACGCCCAGAGTCCCAGTCCAATGAACAGGAACAGCGTGAACTGCGCGAACACCGCGAAGCCGCTGCCGACGACGGCGCGCTGCGCATCACGCAGCGAACGCGCGGAAAGCAGGCGCTGCACGATGAGCTGATCGGTACCATGCGAGGCCATCGCGAGGAACGCCCCACCGAGCAAGCCCGCCCAGAGCGTCTGCGCACGGTCGAGCCCCGCGTACGGGTCGATGACGCGGAGCTTGCCGGCTGTACCGGCTGCGTGCACGATCGCGTGCCAGCCACCGGGTACCGCGCGCCCGAGCAGCGCGAGCGCGCACAGGCCGCCAAAGAGGTAGACGCCCGCCTGTACGAGCTCGGTCCAGACCACCGCCTTCATTCCGCCCTTGTACGTGTAGATGATCGTGAGTGCGCCGAGCACGAGGATCGCGGCGGGCATGACGCGCGACTTGTCGCTCACCGTGGGGCTGATGATGAGCGCGATCGGGATCGCCGTCGCGAAAACCCGCACCGAATCGGCGAGCGCGCGCGTGACCATGAACACGATGGACGCGAAGCGGCGCGTCGCGAGCCCGAAGCGGCGCTCGAGCAGGGTGTACGCGGTGACGAGTTCGCCCTGGAAGTAGCGTGGGAGCAGCACGCGCGCGACGACGACGCGGCCCAGGATGTAGCCGGCGACGATCTGAAGGAATCCGAGATCGCCGGCGCCGGGCTTCGCGCCGTACGCGAGGCCGGGCGTGCTGATGAAGGTGAGCGCGCTCGTCTCGCTCGCGACGATCGAAAAGAGGACGGCCCACCACGGAATCGCGCGATCGGCGACGAAATAGTCCGTCGCGTTCTGCTGGCGCCGGCCGATCCAGATCCCGAGCGCGGTCGTGCCGGCGAGGTACGCGGCGAGGACGAGCGCGTCGAGCGCGGTGAAGCGCGCGCTCACCGAGCGCGCGCGGCCGTTAGGCGTACGCCGTCGCGCGCGGGCCAATGCGCGAAGGCCCGCGTTCCGTGTGGAGCGCGGGCCTTCGGGTCGAGCCCGGCGCCGCGCGGGGCGCCGGTCGTGCGTGGCGGCATCAGGCCGAGAACGAGCTGCCGCAGCCGCAGCCGCCGGTCGCGTTCGGGTTCTTGAACGTGAAACCCGAGCCCTGCATCGACGAGACGTAATCGATCGTCACGCCGCTGATGTACTGCGCGGAGAACGGGTCGACGAACACCTTGAACTCGCCTTGGTCGAGCACGAGATCGTCTTCGGCCGGCTGGTCCTCGATGAGGAGGCCGTACTTGAATCCGCTGCAGCCACCGGGCTGCACGCTCACGCGCAGGCCGCCCTGATCGTACGCGACGCCTTCGGCGTCCATGAACTTCTTCACTTCGACGCCGGCCGTCGGGGTCACCGTTAGGGCCAGCTCGGGCTGACTTGCAATGCTCATCCGAACCTCCGGGGGGAGTCGCGCGCGAGAACGTCTCACGCGGGTGAAAGCTGCCGCGCAATCTACCGGCGCATCGGCGGCATTCCTATAGATCCATACCCCGGAGCCGCGTCCCCGGTTCGGCCCGTCGGCGCGGCCGCGCGCCGGTCAGTCGCCGGCGAACGCCTGCGCCGGCCGCGCGATCGGTTCGGGGCGCGGTGACTCGGTGCGGAACGCGCGCGCGATCCACGCGAACGCGAGCGCCGCGACGGCGAGCATCTCGATGCCGAGTGCCGTGTCGCCGAAGATGAGCTTGCCGATGCCGAACAACGTTGCGTAGACCGCGACGATGCCGGCGATCCAGTTGGTCCAGGCGAGCGCACCACCGGGGATCGGCTCGCGGCCGAAACCGGCGCGCTCGCTGACGCGGGCCCAACCCGGACCACCGGGTCGAACGCGCCGGTAGAATGCTTCGAGCGTGGCCTCCGACTCGGGCGCGGTCGCGAACGTCGTGACGACCCACACGACGGTGCTGACCGCCACCGTGACGAGCATGACGGTGGCGTCCGCGCGCAGGTCGCCCTTCGGGAAGCGCGGCGGAATCACGCTGAGCGCGATCGCCGACGTGACGAGCGAGCCCAACATCGCCGAGATCTCGCTCCACGCGTTGATGCGCCACCAGTACCAGCGCAGGATCAGCACGAGCCCGGTGCCCGCGCCGAGCGCGAGGAGGAACTTCCACGCCTGCTCGACGCTCGACAGGTGCATCGTCACGAACACCGAAGCGGCGAACAGTCCGACCGTCGTCCACCGCGACACGGTCACGTAGTGCTTCTCCGCCTCGTTCCTGCGGATGAAGCGCTTGTAGAAGTCGTTGACGATGTACGACGCGCCCCAGTTGAGGTGCGTCCCAACGGTCGACATGTACGCGGCCGCGAACCCGGCCATCATGAACCCGCGCCACGGCGTCGGCAGCAGGTCGACGAACGCCTGCACGTACGCGGCCTCCTTGTCACCCGTGGGCCCGACGCCGTGCGGATAGAGCAGCACGGTGCAGAGTCCGGTGATGATCCACGGCCACGGGCGCAACGCGTAGTGCGCGACCTGGAAGAACAGCGTGGCGAGCACGCCATCGCGTTCGGTGCGCGCCGAGAAGATGCGTTGCGCGACGTAGCCGCCGCCGCCCGGCTCCGCGCCCGGGTACCAGGCGGCCCACCACTGCACCGAGAGGAACACGCCGAGCGCAAGGAGCGGCATCCACGGGTAGGCCTCGAGCCCACCGGGGCCGAGCCGAACCGGTAGCACCGAGATCGCCGCGCTCTCGCT
>DASWUT010000253.1:0-3885 GCA_036401455.1 Gemmatirosa sp.
CGGCGCGCGCATGCTGGGCCAGCTGCGCGATCGCGGCCTCGTACGCTGACGCGCTCGCGCGCGAGGGCGCGCGAGCGTTCCGGCGCCAGGCCGCGCTCGTCGCGCTTCCGTCGGCAGGGCCGAACGCCCACATTTGTACGCTGCACTGCGTGGCCGGGGCGCCGGCACGCGCGCTTCGCGCCGGCTCGACGCGCGCGCTGCAGGAGTGACCCACGGTGAGGATCTGAGTGCACGGAGCAGGTCGAATCGGTTTCAACAGTGGTGGCCGGCGTGTACCCGCCGGCGCGCGACTCGCGCGCGCCCGGCGTTTTGCGGGGATCGGCGCGGGTGCCGTGTTCGCGCTCGCCCATGCTGCCGGCGCCGGCGCGCAGTCCGCGCCGCCTGCCCGTCCGGCGAGCGCGCCGAATACGGCCGCGCCGCCCCTCGGCGGCGCCAGTAGTGGGCTTCCATCGGGCGTCTCCCTTCCGACCGGCCCGCTGCTCGACGCACCGGTCAGCCGGACGCAGTACCGTGTGGGGCCCGGCGACGTGCTGGACGTCGCCCTCCTCGGCGACCTCACCCGGGTGTTCGCGGTTGGCGTCGCACCCGAGGGCACGGTGCTCATTCCGGGCGTCGGGCTGACGCGCGTGCTCGGCCTCAACATCGACGACGCCGAGCGGCGCATTCGCGACCTGGTGCTCCGCTATTACCGCAACGTCGAGGTGCGCGTCTCGCTCGCTCAGGTGCGATCGTTCAAGGTGTTCGTCGTCGGCGACGTCGCCGCGCCGGGTGTTCGCAACGCGAACGCGGCGACCCGGGTCAGCGAGGTCCTGCCGGACGCGCCGACGGACGGCAGCATCCGCCACCGGAACGTGATCCTTCGCCGGTCGTCCGGCGACTCGCTGTCGATCGATCTGCTGCGCTTTCGGCAGACGGGCGATTTGAGCGCCAACCCGATGCTGCGCGAGGGCGACGCGATCATCGTCCCGATCATCGACCGCACGATCCAGGTGTATGGTCGCGTCGCGTTCCCCGGCACCTACGAGTACCGCCGGGGTGAGACACTGCGCCAGCTGCTCGCCGTCGCGAACGGCGCTGGTCCGTTCCCCGCCGATGCGGCGGACACGGTTCGGGTCGCGCGGTTCACCGGCGCGGAGCAACGCGAGTTCCGGGTCTTCTCGCGCGTGCAGGCTGGCGGGCCGGAGGGTGACCGGCTCGTGCTCGAGCCGTCCGACGCGATCTTCGTCCCTTCCGTGGCGAACTACAAGGTGCAGAAGACCGCGGCGATCACCGGACAGGTACTTCGCCCGGGGACGTATCCCATCCGTCCGGAGACGACGACGGTGCGCGAACTCGTCGCGCTCGCCGGCGGTTTCACGGCGGACGCGTCGCTCGGGGACGCGTCGCTGCGCCGCGTGCCGCCCGCGAGCGAACTCCAAGGCGCCCGGCAGCTCGCGAGCGTTCCGCAGGACCTGCTGACGAGCGAGGAGCGCCGCGTGCTGCAGGCGCGGTCGCAGGCGGATCCGACGCGGGTCGTGATCGACTTTCAGGCGCTCTTCTCCGGCGGTCGCGACGCGCTCGACCAGCCGCTCGAGGCCGGAGACTCGCTCACCGTGCCGGTGCGGCGCACCGGTGTGACCGTCGTCGGTGCGGTGACGAATCCGGGGATCGTGCCCTACGCTCCCGGACAGGGGATCAACTATTACGTGGACCTCGCGGGCGGGTACGCGCGGCGGGCCGATCGCGGCGGCAGCACGTTGCTGCGTGCCCGGCTCGGCGGCCGTGCGGACGCGACCGACGCGCGCGACATTCGCAACGTCAATCCGGGCGACCAAATCGTCGTGCCCTTCCGCGAGCGGTCGCGCCTCTTGCAGGACTTTCAGACGGCGGCGGCGATCGTCGGCACGGTGACCGGAACGCTGTTTTCGCTGTATACGATCCGCCAGCTGGCGCGCGGGCAATGACGGACCACGCAGCGAGCCCCGGAAACGGAGCGGGGTCGAACGGGCACCGGAGTGTGGGTGCCACCGCGCACGCGTTCGACGGGATGCCGGTCGGGGTGCCAACGGCGCTGCTCGTCGCGACCGTGCTCGCGCGCAGGTGGCGCCGCGTCGTCGCCGTCGCGCTCGCGACGAGCATCGCCGCGGCGGCCTACACGGCGATCGCCCCGAAGTCGTATGTCGCCTCGACGCTCCTCGTGCCATTCGCCGGGTCGACGAGCAGCTCGCTCGCGACGACCGGGCTGCCGAGCGGGGTCGCGGGGCTCCTCGGGAGCGTCGGCAGTTCGCCCGCGGAGCGCCTGCTGAGCGCGGTCATGAACTCGGGGCGGTTGTTCGACGCGGTGCTGCACGCGGCCGCGCACGGCCCGGAGGACATGCGCGTCGTCGGCGGCGTGATGCGCAAGGGCGTGCGGTTTGTGCGCAATCCCGATGGTTCGCTCACCGTGCAGGTGAGCGCGCCGTCGCCGGAAGTCGCCGCGCGGATCGCGAACACGTACCCGCCGGTACTCAACGCCGTTCTCGCGCGGTTGAGCGCGGAGGGCGCGGAAGTCAAGAAGCAGTATCTGCGCACGCAGCTCGACACGGCGGACGAGCACCTCACGGCGTCGGAGCGCCGGTTCGTCGATTTCGCTCAACGGCGCACGGCGCCGGCGCCGGACCAGCAGGCGCAGCGCACGATCGACGCGGCCGCGAATCTGCAGCAGCAGATCTTCGAGCAGGAGGCGTCGATCGCGCAGCTGCGGCGCACCGCCACCGAGGACAACCCGGAGCTTCGCGCCGCGAACGCGTTGCTGGCGACCCGCCGCGCGCAGCTCCGCGAACTGACCAACGGCGCTGGCGGGCAACATTCCGTGCTCGTGCCCGTCGAGCGCGGACCGGAACTCCGGGTCGCGTCGACCCGCGTCGAGCGCGAGTATCAGCAGGATCTCCACGTGTACGCGTCGCTCGCGGCCGAGGTCGCGAATGCGGAGATCGACGAGAGTAACTCGCTCCCCGTGCTCACGGTGTTGGATCTGGCGCAGACGCCCTCCGACCCGACGCTGACGGCGTGGGCAGCGGCGGCGTTAGGCCTCGCCGTCGGGTTGGTGCTCGGGGTCATCGCAGCGCTGCTCAGCGAGGGGTACGCGCGGTTGCGCGCGCAGCCTGACGCCGCACCGTATTTCGAGGCACTCGGACGGCGTGCGCCGCGTACGCCGACGGTCGGAGGCCCGGCGTGACGCCATCCAGCGGCGCCGTCGTCAACGTCGTGGATCCGGACGCGAACCACGTGGCCGACCTCGCAGCGGCCGCACGTCTCGACGCGGCCGCCGACGCGCCGGTCGGACGCGAAATCGCGGCCGATGTCTCGACGCCGTACGCGCCGGCACCGGTCATCATCGACCCGCGTCGGCGCTCGCAGTGGCCGAGTGTGCGCGAGTTGTGGGCGCATCGCGAGCTGCTGTACTATCTCGCCTGGCGCGACCTCAAGGTGCGCTACAAGCAGACGGTCCTCGGTGTGATGTGGACCGTCGCACTGCCGCTCGTCACGGCGCTCGTCTTCACCGTGTTCATCGGCCGCGTCGCACGCGTACAGTCCGGCACGCTCCCGTACACCCTGCTCGCCTACAGTGGGCTGCTGCCGTGGAACTTCTTCTCGGCCGCAGTCTCCGGCAGCGCGATGAGCCTGGTGGGGAGCGCGAACCTGATCACGAAGGTGTACTTCCCACGCACCATCGTGCCGGCCGCGCAGATTGCCGCGCGGCTCGTCGACTACGCGATCTCCTACATCGTCCTGGCGCTCATGATGGCGTGGTACCACGTCGCCCCGTCGTGGAACCTGCTCATGCTCGTGCCGCTGACCGTGCTCGCGACGGTATGCGCTCTGGCGTTCGGGCTGTGGGTCGCCGCGGTGAACGTGCGTTATCGC
>DASWUT010000254.1:0-5974 GCA_036401455.1 Gemmatirosa sp.
TACTTTCGGACGACCGACGTGACGGGGACGTGCGAGTTGCCGGAGGGGATGGAGATGGTGATGCCGGGGGACAACGTGCAGATGACGATTCGGCTGATCACGCCGATCGCGATGGACGAGGGGCTCCGGTTCGCCATCCGCGAGGGCGGCCGCACCGTCGGCGCCGGCGTCGTGACCAAAATCCTGAAGTAAGGGAGCGCTCGACATGGCCGGCCGTATCCGCATTCGCCTCAAGGCCTTCGATCACGCCGTGATCGATCAGGCATCGTCCGACATCGTGCGCACCGCCGAGAAGACGGGCGCGCAGGTGTCGGGCCCGATCCCGCTCCCGACGAAGACGCAGCGCTGGACGGTGCTCCGTTCGCCGCACGTCGACAAGAAGTCGCGCGAGCAGTTCGAACTGAAGACGCACAAGCGCCTCATCGACATCCTCGATACCCGCGCCCAGACGGTCGACGCGCTCACCAAGCTCGACCTGCCGGCCGGGGTCGACGTCGAGATCAAGGTCGAGTAGTTCGACTCGGCCTTCGGGCACGACTCGCGGGGACCTCTGACGAGGTCGCACGATGCGCGGCGGAAGCCGCCACAGGTCATGTCCCCGCGACCGCGTCCACAGTCCAACGGCCAGTAACGCTCGGGCGACACCAGGGTCGCCGGCGGGCCGCGACTAATTCAAGGAATCACCAATGATCGGCATCATCGGGAAGAAGCTGGGCATGACCCAGATCTTCAACGAGCAGGGCCAGCAGGTCCCGGTCACGGTCATCGAAGCCGAGCCGAACCCGGTCACCCGGGTGCTCGACAAGGCGACTGCGGGCTACGCGTCCGTCGAGCTCGGCTACGGCCGCTTCCGTACGCCGCGCGAGAACGCGCCGGGCGAGAAGACGCCCAAGGGCCGCCGTGCGACGAAGGCCACGTTAGGCCACGCCGCGAAGGCGGGGCTCGACTACGCGCCGCGCCACCTCCGCTCCTTCCGCCTCGACGACGCGCCCGGCAAGAACCCGGAGGTCCCGACGTACACGCCGGGCCAGACCGTCGGCGTCGACATCTTCGCGACCGGCGAGCGCGTCAAGGTCACGGGCACGACCAAGGGACGCGGCTTTCAGGGCGTCGTCAAGCGCCACGGCTTCGGCGGTGGGCCCAACACGCACGGCAACACCAAGCACCGCAAGCCGGGCTCGATCGGGCCGGGCACCGACCCGTCGCGCGTCATCAAGGGCAAGAAGATGCCCGGCCACTACGGCGACGAGCGGCACACCCAGAGCGGACTCCGCGTCGAGAAGATCGACGCCGAGCGCAACCTGATCTACGTCCGCGGCGCGGTGGCCGGCCCGACCAACGGGATCGTCCTCGTCCGCAAGCAGGGCTGACGCGATGACTGAGACCAACGACAACACGCCGACCGCGCTGCAGGCCGCGTCGTACGCCGCCGACGGGACCGCCCGCGGCGAGCGCGTGACGCTCCCGGCCGAGCTCTACGACGGCACCGTGAACGTCCCGGTGATGCACCAGGTCGTGAAGGCGTACCTCGCCAACCAGCGCCAGGGCACCGCGTCGACGAAGACGCGTGGCCTCGTCACGGGCGGTAACCAGAAGCCGTGGAAGCAGAAGGGCACCGGCCGTGCGCGCCAGGGCTCGATCCGCGCGCCGCAGTGGCCGGGCGGTGGCACCGTGTTCGGCCCGACGCCGCGCGACTACACGCAGCGGACCAACCGCAAGGTCAAGGCGCTCGCGCGCAAGAGCGCGTTCAACGCCCGGGCCCGCGAGGGCGACCTGCTCGTCGTCGAGTCGCTCGCGATGGACGCGCCGAGCACCAAGCAGTTCCTCGCGCTGCTCGGCCGACTCGGCGTCGCCGAGAAGAAGGTGCTCGTGCTGACGAACGGCGTGCGCGAGGCGACGTACCTGAGCGCGCGCAACACGCCCAACGTGCACGTGATGCCGTACACGGACGCGTCCACCTACCACGTCCTCTGGTCCGACGTCGTGCTCGTCGAGCAGGCCGCGCTGACCGCACCGTCGAAGGCGGCGGCCGAAGATGCGGCCGCGCTGGCCGAACTCGCCGCCGGCGCGCGTGCTGCGACCGTGGACGCCACGAGCACCGAGGCGGAGGCCTGACCATGCCCACGCTCCACCGTACCATCGTGCGCCCGATCATCACCGAGCAGACGTCGCTCGCTTACCAGGAGAAGGGCGAGTACGTGTTCGAAGTGAATCCGGCCGCGAACAAGCAGGAGATCCGGCAGGCGATCGAGAAGCTGTTCGGCGTGAAGGTCACGGCCGTGTGGACGATGAACGTCCGCGGCAAGGCCAAGCGCGTCGGCACCAACCTCGGGCGCCGGCCGCACTGGAAGAAGGCGATCGTGACGCTCCGCCAGGGCGATACGATCGAAGGCTTCGGCTTCGAGGGCTGACCCATGGCGATCCGACAGTTCAAGCCCGTCACCAAGGGCACGCGCTTCCGCACCGTCTCGGATTTCTCCGAGATCACGCGCACCACGCCCGAGAAGTCGCTCACCGAGGCGCTGCCGCGCTCCGGCGGCCGCGACAACCACGGTCACATCTCGATGCGCCGCATCGGGGGCGGAAACAAGCGGAAGTACCGCATCATCGACTTCAAGCGCAACAAGCAGGGCGTTGCGGCCACGGTCCGCGAGATCGAGTACGATCCCAACCGCTCGGCGCGTATCGCGCTCGTCGAGTACCCGGACGGCGAGAAGCGCTACATCCTGCATCCGAAGGGGCTGGGCGTCGGCGACACCGTGACGTCGGGTCCAGGCTCGGACGTGCGCACCGGCAACGCGCTGCCGTTAGGCGAGGTGCCGCTCGGCACGTCGGTGCACAACGTCGAGCTCAAGCCCGGCAAGGGCGGCCAGATGGCGCGCTCGGCCGGAACGTCGCTGCAGGTGGTGGCCAAGGAGGGCGAGTACGTCACGCTCCGCCTGCCGTCCACCGAGACGCGCATGATCCACCGCCGCTGCCTCGCCACGATCGGCGAGGTCGGCAACGCGGAGCACGAGCTCGTCAGCTGGGGCAAGGCGGGCAAGACGCGCTGGATGGGCCACCGCCCGAAGGTGCGCGGCGAGGTGATGAACCCCGTCGACCACCCGCACGGTGGGCGTACGCGCGGCGGACGCAACGTCGTCAGCCCGTGGGGCAAGAAGGAAGGCGTCAAGACGCGCGACAAGAAGAAGGCGTCGAACCGCCTGATCGTGCGCGGCCGTCGCCGCGGCAAGGCCACGCAGTAACCGCCCGGCGACAGAGGAGACCGAGATATGGCGCGGAGTATCAAGAAGGGCCCGTTCGTGCAGGACGCCTTGCTCGACAAGGTGGACGCGCTGAACGGCCGCAACGAGAAGCGGGTCGTGAAGACCTGGTCGCGTGCGTCGACGATTCTTCCGGAGTTCGTCGGGCACACCTTCGCCGTGCACAACGGCAACAAGTTCATCCCGGTCTACGTGACCGAGAACATGGTCGGGCACAAGCTCGGCGAGTTCTCGCCCACGCGGCTCTTCCGCGGCCACGTCGCGCAGAAGACCGACAAGAAGGCCGGCGGCGCGAAGCGCTGAGCGCGGGAGACTGACCAATGCCTAACGCAACGCCGGTTCCGGCCCTCGCGCCGCACCGCCTCCCGACGCACCGCAAGCCGGGCCTCGCGGGCTCGCTCAACGCCGAGCGCGCGCTCGGGCTGCCCAACGCGGCGCGCGCCTTCCAGCGCGGGACGCGGCAGTCGCCCTACAAGGTGCGGCTCGTCATCGATCAGATCCGCGGCCTGGGCGTGAACGAGGCGCTCGCGCTGCTGCAGTTCAGCAAGAAGCACGCGTCCGACGAGATCGCGAAGGTGCTCTCGAGCGCCGTCGCGAACTGCGAGGACGCCGCGCGCCGCAACGGCACCGCCGTCGACGTCGACACGCTGTACGTGGCGCACGCCATCGTGAACGAGGGGCGCAAGCTCAAGCGATTCACGCCGGCAGCCATGGGGCGCGCCACGCCCGTCCACAAGCGCACCAGCCACATCGAGATCGTCGTGGCCGAGCGCGCCGGCAAGAAGAAGGGGGCCCGCTAATGGGACAGAAGACGCACCCGATCGGCTTCCGCCTCGGCATCTCCCGCGACCATCGGTCGACGTGGTATGCCGGCAAGAAGGAAATGCCGACGCTGTTGAAGGAGGACGCGCTGCTTCGCAAGTACCTGCGGCAGCGCATGGGCCACGCGGCGATCGCCGACGTGACGATCGAGCGCAAGCCGGGCAAGGTCGTCGTGACGATCCACACGGGTCGTCCGGGCGTGGTCATCGGTAAGAAGGGCGCCGAGGTCGACAAGCTGCGCGACGAGCTCGCGCAGCTGACGGGCAAGGAAGTCGGCGTGAACGTCGAGGAGATCAAGCGCCCCGAAGTCGAGGCGCAGCTGGTCGCCGACTCGATCGCGCAGCAGCTGGCCGGGCGCGTGAGCTTCCGCCGCGCGATGAAGCGCGCCGTGCAGAGCGCGATGCGCTCCGGCGCGCAGGGCATCAAGGTGAAAGCGGGCGGGCGATTGGGCGGCGCGGAGATCGCGCGCGTCGAGGGCTACCATGAGGGGCGCGTGCCGCTCCACACGCTGCGCGCCGACATCGACTATGCGACGAGCACGGCCAAGACGACGTTCGGCACGATCGGCGTGAAGGTCTGGGTGTTCAAGGGCGAGGTCGTCGAGGGCCGCCGCGCGGGAACGTCCACCTACTCCAGCGCGAGCTGAGGCGGAGGGCCTAACAGATGCTGAGTCCCAAGCGCGTCAAGTTCCGCAAGATGTTCAAGGGCCGGATGACCGGCACCGCATACCGCGGGTCCGAGGTGTCGTTCGGCAGCTTCGGCCTGCAGGCGATGGAGCCTGGTTGGGTGAGCAATCGTCAGATCGAGGCGTGCCGCGTCGCGATCAGTCGCAGCATCAAGCGCGGCGGCAAGATCTGGATCCGGATCTTCCCCGACAAGCCAATCACGAAGAAGCCCGCCGAAACCCGCATGGGGAAAGGCAAGGGCTCGCCCGAAGCCTGGGTGGCCGTGGTCAAGCCGGGTCGCATGATGTTCGAGCTCGAAGGCGTGCCGCGCGACGTCGCCGAGCAGGCGATGGCGCTCGCGGCGGCCAAGCTGAGCGTGAAGAGCAAGTTCGTCGTCCGTGAGGAGGCCCACACGGCCGGCGCGGCGGCGGCCGCCACGGATGAGGCCACGGCCGGAGGACAGCACTGATGCCTATCACGGACGAGATGCGCGGCATGTCGGACGCCGACCTGCGGGCGCGCGTGCTGGAGCTGGAAGAGGAGCGGTTCCGCCTCAAGTTCCGCGCGGCGACCGAGACGCTCGAGCAGCCGCTGCGGCTGCGCACGGTGCGGCGCGACATCGCCCGCATCCTCACGCTGCTCCGGGAGCGTGAGATCGAGGCGGCGCCGAAGACGGCGACGCCGACCGAGCGGCGTCGGGAGAACCGTCGGCAGGGCAAGGCGGCCGAGCGCGCGGCGCTGCGGGCGGCGAACCGGGCCAACCGGAAGAAGCCGTCGTCGGCGCGGCGCCCGAAGGGCAGCGGCGGCAAGAGTGTCAGGAGTGGGATTGGCGCCGCGCGCGGCGCGGCGCAGGGTACGACCACGGCCGGTCAGGCCGCACCGACGACCTGAGCGGGAGTAGCGAACAATGGCAGAGAACCAGACGCAGACGGCCAGCGCGACGAGCGCCGCGGCCGGCGCGACGGAGAAGCCGTACGGGGGCCGTAAGGTCCGCATCGGGCTCGTCGTCAGCGACAAGATGCAGAAGACCGTGGTCGTGCAGATCGACCGCCGCGTGCCGCACCCGATCTACGGCAAGATGGTGACGCGGTCCAAGAAGTTTAAGGCGCACGACGAGGAGAACTCGGCGAAGCAGGGCGACACCGTCCGCATCGTCGAGACCCGCCCGCTGTCGAAGGACAAGCGGTGGCGCGTGGTCGAGATCGTCGAGCGCGCGAGGTAACG
>DASWUT010000255.1:0-3338 GCA_036401455.1 Gemmatirosa sp.
CGCCACGTCCGGATTCGTTACGACCGGTCCAGAAACGGTGCGAGCGGGTCCGCCGCCGCCGCACGCTCGGCGGCCCTGGCGTCCTCCGCGACGTCGGCGGCGCGCATCGCGGCGAGCCGTTCCCGGTCGCGGCGGCGCCGCGCGAACCAGAACGGTGCAAAGAGCACGAGCCCGACGGCCGTGACGAGCGACACGTTCGCCCCGATCGCGAGCGCGCCGTACCGCCGACGGGTGCGCGCCCGCCACGCCGACTCGAACTGCGCGGCGGTCATCCCGTACGCCGCGCGCACCGCCGCGTCGAACCGCCCCGTCGCACGCCACGCGACGAAAAACCCGGCGAGGCCCCGCTCCGGATCGAGCGCCGCGAGGTCGACCACGGCCCGATACGCGAGCGCGTAGCCGTCCTGCGCCGACGCGCTCCCTCCGTCGAACAGCGCGTCGAGCGAGTCGAGCGCGGGCACGCCGCGCGTCACGAGCGCCACGTTGGCCGCGAGCACCTCATCGCGCCCCCACTCCCCTGCCGCGTAGCCGGCGTATCCCTCGTCGAACCAGCGCGGGGGCAGATCATCGAGCGCTTCGTGCAGCGCGACGTGCGCCAGCTCGTGTCGGAACACGGCCCGCGGATCGCCCGCGTCCGAGCCCGCGTGGCGCCCCTGCATGAGCACACGCCCCGAGGCCGGAAACGCGAGCGCGCTCCCCCAGTCGGGCGCGCCGGGGCCGCCCCACGCCCGAAACCGGGAGGCGTCCGGCGCGATCACGAGCACGACGTGGCGCGTCGGGCGCGGCAGCCCCGGGAACGTGTCGCGCGATGCCGCGTCCGCGAGGAGCGCCCGCGCGAGCGGCGCGTCCCCGGGATACGCCACGGCCGTGAACCGCCCACGGTCGATCCGCACCGTTCCCGGCACATCGGCTCTGCGTGGCAGATCGGCCGGCTGCGCCCGTCCGCTACCGCCAAGAAGCGCGACGACCACGCCGATCGCGACGCACCGGCGCGACCTACGCACCAGCGGCGACCACGGCCGCGCTCGTCTGCAGCCGGGCGCGACACCGGGCCGCCCACGCACCGGTCGGCGCTGCCGCACCTGCACGCCACTCGTCCTCCGCCGCGGCGTGCGCGCCCGTGCACCAGAGGGTACATCCGAGTTCGTAGCGCGCCTCGACGAGGTTGGGTCCAAGACTCAACGCGCGGCGGAGGAACGCGATCGCGTCGCCGTGCATCGCCCGCTGCCGATAGGCGAGGCCGAGGCAGTAGGTGGCGTAGAGCGTCGCGCGCCGGTCGTCGTCGTCCCGCGCCGCGCGCGCGAGGTGCTCGATCGCCTCGCCGACGATCTGCTTGGCGAGGCACACGCGTCCGACCGCGACGCGCGCGAGCGACGCAGCCGCGCCTCGCCCCTGCACCGCGAGCACCTGCTGCGCCGCGAGCAGCGCGTCGTCGTCGCGGCCGCACGCCGCGTACGCCCACGCGAGCAACGCCGACGCTTCGGCGTCGCCGGGCGCGAGCGCGAGCGCGCGGTCGAACGCCGCGGCGGCACCGTCGAAGTCCGCGGCCGCGTACGCGCTCCATCCCTTCGCGACGAACGTCGAAGCGCCGAGGTGGTCGCGCCGGGCCGACCCGACGGCCGGCACCGGAGCGAGCGTGTTAGGCAGGGCGCCGGTGTTCGCGCGGGCCGTCGCATCCGCACGCGCCTCGGGCGGCAATCGCTTCCACAGCTCCGGCAGGCCGCGCGCCGAATCGGCGAGCGAACGCCACGCCTGAACGCGCGCGTCCAGCTCGCGGATCAGCGCAACGATCTCGGAGCGCAGGGCGGCGCGCGTGTCTCCGTCAGCGGCCGTCGCCGCGACGCGGAGCCGCGCCTCCAGTTCCGCGTGGCGGTTCGCAGCGTCTGCGAGCATCGGGTCGCGTGCGTCGCTCATACGCGTCGGAAGATGCGCTGTCGGTGGTCCACCGGCACGTACATCCCGCGCACTCGGCCGAGCAACGTCTCGACCTTCCCGAGAAAGAGCAGGCCCCCAGGCGCGAGGACGCCGTGGAATCGCTCGAACAACGCTTCCTGCGAGTCGCGGTCGAAGTAGATCACGACATTCCGACAGATGATGAGATCCCACGGCCCGGCAGGCGCCGCATCGCGCAGCAGGTCGTGCCGCATGAACGAGGTCACGGCACGCAGTTCGGAACGTACGCGCGCCGGATAGCCGGGCGTGAAGTACCGGTCGCGGAAGGCGAGAGGAACCTCGACGAATGCCGACGCCGCGTAGACACCCTCAGTGGCCGCCGCGAGGCTCGCCCGGTCGACGTCCGTTCCGAGCACCTCCAGATCCCCGGACGTGCCGCGTCCCTCGGCGACGAGCTGTGCATGGACGAGCGCCGCGGCCGTATAGGCCTCCTCGCCCGACGACGTGCCGGCACTCCAGACCCGAACCGGTCTCCGTGGGTCGGCCACACGAGGCCGCATCGCGACATCGCCGAGCGTCTGCCACGCGTCACTGTTGCGGAACAGCTTCGTGACGTTGATCGTGAGGGCATCGAGCAGCCGATCGTACTCGGATGCATCGTGGTCCAACACGCGCGCGTAATCCGGGTACGTGTGCACGGACGCAGCCCGCATGCGCACGGCGATGCGCCGCCGCAGGCACCGCTCCTTGTAGTTGCGGCACTGGAAGAGTCGCTCGCGTTCGACCTTCTCGAGCAGTGCGGCAAACCCGTCAGGGTCGTCGTCCAGCGATTCGGGCAACGGCGCAGCGCGACCAGCAGCGGAGAGGAGCTCGGACACGCGCGACGTCACGAAACGGGCGGAGCGGCCGCGCCGGATCGGCCGAGCGCCTCGAGGTTGGCGCGTGCGGTCGGGTGATCCGGCCGTAAGCTACACGCGCGCTCCCACGCATGTCTCGCGGACTCGCGGTCTCCCGCGCGAAGCGCGAGCGTCCCGAGCCGCGCCCAGGCCGTGGCGGATTCGCCTGGCGCGACGCGCGTCGCCGCGGCGTACGCGTCGCGCGCCTTGTCGAACTGACCCGCGCGGTACAGCAACTCGCCGAGCAGTCGATGCGCGGGCGCGAGCTCGGGACGCTCCGCGATCGCGCGCATCACGCCCTGCAGCGCTTCGGCGTCGTCGCGGCGCAGCGCGGCTGCCGCGCACTGGGCTGCCGCGTTCGCGAGCAGCGCCGGCTCGCGCGGGTGCGCCGCGACGCCCTCGCGCGCGAGCCTGTCGGCGCGGCTCGCGTCCCGCATGCCGCGGGCGGCAAGGATCGCGTAGTGGTACCACACCGCCGCCGGCTGCGGCGACCGCGCGCGTGCCCGCTCGAGGAGGTCGTCGGCCGCACCCCACTCGCGCCGATCAAGC
>DASWUT010000256.1:0-4695 GCA_036401455.1 Gemmatirosa sp.
GAGCCCAGGATCGCGTCCGTCCGGGTGCTGGTACACGTCGTTCGCGAAGTTCTGCCCGGCGAAGCTTCGCGCGCCGAGGTCCTCCTCGCGCGGCTCGGGCGCGGCCGGCGCGTCGTACGCTTCACGGTCGGGCGTCGCGTCGCCCGCCGCACGGTCGGTGTTGACGAACGGGATTCCCTGCTCGACGTCGGCCGTCGGCTGCCGCGCTTCGGCGGGGGGATGCGGAATGGACCTGTCGTCGGCCATGAGTAACTCCTGGAGAGGGCAGAGATATGCGTCGTAACGCGCGCGCCGTGAGCGCAAGCTTCGCGCTCGCCATCGGCTGCGGTCTCGCGAGTGCCCCGGCGCAGGCCCAACCCGCCCCGGCCGCCGCTGTCACCACGCCACGCGCCGCGGTCGCGCACGGCCGCGTCGTCGCCGATACGCTCTGGTCCCCCGCGCTCGGCGTGCGCAAGCAGTTCATCGTCTACCTGCCGCCCTCGTACGATCGCGCCCCGGGCCGCCACTTCCCCGTCGCCTACTACCTGCACGGCCTGTCCGGCAACGAATGGAACTGGGTGCGACTCGGCGGCCTCGCCGAGGTCGCCGACTCACTCGCGGCGCACGGGGCAGGGGAGGCGATCGTCGTCATGCCCGACGGCGACGACGGCTGGTACACCACCTGGAATAGGCTCGCCACCCTCGACGCCTGCCGCCGCGACAGCACGCGCGCCGAATCCGCGGCGAGCTACTGCGTCGCGTGGCCGCGCTACGACGACTACCTCGCCCACGACCTCGTCGCCCGCGTCGATTCGGTCTACCGTACGCGCGCCGACCGCGCCCACCGCGCGATCGCCGGCCTGAGCATGGGGGGCTATGGCGCGATGGCGCTTGCGCTGCGCTACCCCGAGGTGTTCGGTGCCGCCGCGAGTCACTCGGGCGTCGTGTCGCCCCTCTACGTCGGACCCACGCCCTACGCGGCCCCCGCCCACTACGCGGCCACCGTGGGCGAGCTCCACGCCTACCGTCCGGCTACCTGGTCCACGAAGCCGCGCGCCTTCGGCGCCGATACCGCGGGCTGGTGGGCGCGCGACCCGGGACGCCTCGCCGAACGCGTGCTGCGCACGCGCCCGGCGCTCATGCCCGCCCTCTTTGCCGACGTCGGCACCGGCGATCAGCTCGCCGACGAGAATCGCGCGTTCCGCGACCGCCTCGCCGCGCTCGGCGTCCCCCTCACCTACCACGAGTGGCCGGGCGCGCACACGTGGACGTACTGGCGCGCGCACGTCGGCGAGAGCCTCGCGTGGCTGCTGGCGCACATCGGGGCGTGAGGCACCGCCAGCTGCGTTAGTCGCGCGTCGGTCGCGAGCCTCGGAACGGGACCGCTGTCGATTCCATGTCAGCGATGAACCCTCGCCTGGGAAGCGCCCGCACCCCGAAACCCGCCGCGGGGTGGTTCGTCTCTGGGCATGCCCGCCGCCCTCCGCGCGCCCGCCACGGGCACGCCCGCTCCGAGCCGACCGCCGCGCGCGAGCCGGCGCCGGCCGCGCCGGCCGGTCGACGTCACGGTACTCATGCCGTGTCTCGACGAGGCCGCCACGCTCGCGGTCTGCATCGGCAAGGCTCGCGCGGCGCTCGCCGCACTCGGCGTCGAGGGCGAGGTCCTCGTGGCCGACAATGGGAGCACCGACGACTCGCCCGGGATCGCCCGCGCACACGGTGCCCGCGTCGTCCACGTCGCGCAACGCGGCTACGGCGCAGCCCTCTCCGCCGGCATCGACGCCGCGCGCGGTCGCTGGATCGTCATGGCCGACGCCGACGACTCCTACGACCTCGGCGGCCTCGCGCCATTCGTCCGCGCGCTGCAGGACGGCGCCGACCTCGTCATGGGCAACCGCTTTCGCGGCGGCATCGTCCCGGGCGCGATGCCCGCGCTCCATCGCTATCTCGGTAACCCCGTCCTCACCGGCATCGGTCGCGCGCTCTTTCGCAGCCCGTGCCGCGACTTCCACTGCGGCATGCGCGGCTTCTCGCGCGACGCCGTCCGCGCACTCGGCCTGCGCACGACGGGGATGGAGTTCGCGAGCGAGATGGTCGTCAAGGCTACGCTGCACGGCCTGCGCATCGCCGAGGTGCCGACGACCCTCGCCCCCGACGGCCGCGGGCGGCCGCCGCACCTGCGCTCGTGGCGCGACGGCTGGCGGCACCTTCGCTTCCTCCTGCTCTACAGCCCGCGCTACCTCTTTCTCGTCCCCGGGCTGGTGCTCGCCGTCGTCGGTGCACTCGTCATGGCCGCGCTCCTCGCCGGCCCGCGGCGCGTCGGCACGGTCACCTTCGACGTGCACACGCTGCTCTTCGCCAGCGTTGCCGTCGTGACGGGCGCGCAACTCGGACTGTTCGCTGCGTTCGCCAAGCTCTTCGCCATGCACGCCGGACTGCTTCCCCCCGACCCGCGCGTGGCCCGCGTCGCCCGCCACGCGACGCTCGAGCGCGGCCTCGCCGCGAGCGGCGCCGTCCTCGCCCTCGGCCTCGCGCTCGCGCTCGCCGCGGTGCACACCTGGCAGGCCGCCGGCTTCGGGCCGCTCGCGATCGGGACCGCGATGCGCCTGTCCGTACCCGCTGGAACGCTCATCGTGCTCGGCGTGCAGGGCGTCTTCGCGAGCTTCCTGCTCTCGCTGCTGAGCATCCCGCGGCGTTAGGCACGCCGTCCGTGCGCTTCCTCGACCGCGTCCTGCAGCGCTGGCGCATCGCCCGCGCGAGTCCCTGGCTCGCTCCGGGCGCCGAGGTGCTCGACGTCGGCTGCGCCGACGGTGCGCTCTTCCGCCACCTGCGCCGACTCGGCGCGGGGCTCGGCGTCGAGCCCACCCTCGCCGCCCCGCGCACCGTCGGCCGTTCCGAACTGCGCCCGGGCCTCGTCCCCGACGCCGTCCCGCCCGGCCGGACCTTCGACGCGGTCACCCTGCTTGCGGTACTCGAGCACGTCCCGACCGCCTCGCAGCGAAGCCTCGCCGAGGCCTGCGCGGCCCTCGTGCGTCCCGGCGGTGTCGCCATCGTCACCGTCCCGGCCCCGGCCGTCGACCACGTCCTGGCCGTCCTGCGCCGCCTGCGCCTCGTCGACGGCATGTCGCTCGAGGAGCACTTCGGCTTCGAGCCCGACGACGTTCCGCGCGTCTTCGCCGCCCCACACTGGCACCTCGTCCGTCACCAGCGCTTCCAACTCGGCCTCAACAACCTCTTCGTCTTCGAACGCACCTGACCTCTGTCCCGGCCGCCCCCGCCTCACGAACCGCGCCGCTCGCCCCGCCGCGCATACCGTTCCACCCACGCCCGCCGCGCCCACACCTCCGCCGTATCCCCAGGCGCCCCGCGTGCCGGTCGCACCCGCGCCACCCGCTCCCACCCCGGCGCGTGCGCCACCTGCACCAGCCCCGTGTGTCCGTCGGGGAGCAACACCAGATCCGCGTCGGCCAGCGGCGCTCGCAGCGTGTCCGCCCGGTGCGATGCCCGCACCCAGACGTCGAGCGCGATCGCCGAGTCCGGGAACACCGCCCGCCCGTCGAGCGACATCGAGTAGCGCGGCAGCCGCCACAGCAGCGCGTTCCCGTAGTTGAACGTCGTCACCATCCGCCCACGCCCGCTCGGCGCGATCCGCTCGAGCGTGTCGGCGAGCCCCAGCGCTCCGCGCGCGACCGGGTTGGGCAGCCGGCGCGAACTCGCGCTCGCTGCCCCCGTCCGTGCCTCAACCCCCTCGCGCGCGTTCCCGGCCGCCATCATCGCGAACACCGCGAGCGGCGCGAACCGCAGCGCCCGCCCGACCGCCGACGTCGTCGGCCCGGGCACGCGCGCCAGCGCCGCCGCCGCGAGCGGCAGGCACACCAGCCACCACACGAACAGCCCACGGATCGCGAGCCCGAAAAACAGCAATCCGCCAAGCCAGAGCAGCGCCCCCGGAACCGGCGCCACCACGATCACTCCGTCCGAGGACGTCGGACCGCGGCCGGAGTCCGGCCGCACGAGCCACGGCAGCAGCGCGAGCGCCGGCGCGATGAGCCACGCTGCGCCGAACCCGCGCGTCAGGTAGACCACCCCGGGCGTCAGCTCCGTGATCGGCGAGGGAAACCGCAGCAGCGGTGTCGGCGCGAGGTACAGCCGATAGATCGCCCCCCACTCCGCCGCGTACGGCGTGCAGAACAGCCCCACCCCGACGGCCGCCGCCGCGGCGGCGAACACGCGCCACGCGCCGCGATCGTCCGCGCGCGCCGCGCCGACCGGCAGCAGGAGCGCGAGCGACGCTGCGCACGCGGGGGCGAAGAGGTGCGTGTTCGCGGCCAGCGCCGTCGCACCAACGAGCGCCGCATACGGCCACCGCACGCGCGCGCCGCCCTCCGCTCGCGATGCCCGCGCGGCCGCGAGCCGCGCCGTGGCCGCCCAGCACAACGGCAGCGCGACGGCGAGCAGCCCCTGCGGTCGCAGCGTCGGTGCGCAGAGCTGCATGACGACCACGTGCGCGACGACGAGCATCGCCGTCGTCCACGCCGTGTGCCGCGCGGCGCGGGCGAACAACGCGACCGCGAGCGCGCCGGCGGCGAGCACCACGCCATTCAACGCCTGCAGCGCCCACGGACCGAGCCCGCGCCACACCAGGTAGTACCCCGTTTCGGCCAGCCACGAGTAGGCGAGGTACGGCGCGCCCGCTCGTGTCCACGCGAACGGCTC
>DASWUT010000257.1:0-13284 GCA_036401455.1 Gemmatirosa sp.
CGCGCCATCTCGCACGTCCCGCTTCGCCCCACGACGTACACGCCCCCCAACGTCCCGCCCTATCCGTCGCAGTATCCGAGTCTGCACCACCGGGTCTCCGAGCTTCCAGTCCCGCCCGCCCCAGCCAACAGCCTCTTCCGAATCCCCCCACCGAGCTCGGCTTCGCCCCGAAATTGCACCCCTCGCTCCCATGTCCCTCGAGACCCTCCCCCTCATCCTGGGCGGCCTCGTCCTGCTCGTCGCCCTGGCTCTCATCGTCGATGGGATCCTCGCCGACCGAGAACCTCGCGCCGTCGAGCGCCGTTGCCGCTCTCGAACCGGACGGAGCCGCCCGGGCGAGGTCATCGTCGGCGGGGGGCTCCTGCTCGTCGGGGCTGCACTCGTCGGAGGGGACCAGTGGCGCTGGGCGACCGTGGCCGTGCGCGCCGGGGCGGTTCTCCTCGTCATCGGCACCACCTTCAACGCCCGCTACCTGCGCGAACGGCTCACGTTCCGCGGAGCCGCGCGCCGTGGGCGCACCGCCGACGACCGTCGCCACCTCGGCGATCCCGTCGCCCCGGATCCTTCCGGCGCTCGCCGGAGCAACGACCGCCGCTGGACCGAGCGAAGGGGCGAGGGCGGGGCGTGACGTGACGCGGCGGGCGTCGCCCTCGCGGGCCGATCGCGCTAGCGTGTGCGCATGATCGTGTCCCGCGACCCTTCCCCCCTGGTCCCGCGCTTTCGCGCGACCACCATCCTTGCCGTCCGCCGCGACGGCCGCGTCGCGCTCGGCGGCGACGGTCAGGTGACGGTGGGCGACACCGTGATGAAGTCCAACGCGCAGAAGGTGCGCGTGCTGCGAGGCGGGCGGGTGCTCGCCGGGTTTGCTGGGGCGGCGAGCGACGCGCTCACCCTGTTCGAGAAGTTCGAGGAGAAGCTTGAGCGCTACCCGAGCAACCTGCCGCGCGCGGCAGTCGAGCTGGCCAAGGACTGGCGGAGCGACCGCGTGCTGCGCCGCCTCGACGCCCTGCTCGCGGTGGCCGACGCCGAGCACGGGTTCGTGATCTCGGGGGACGGCGAGCTGATCGAGCCCGACGATGGAGTGATCGCGATCGGGTCCGGCGGAGCGTACGCGCTCGCCGCCGCGCGCGCCCTGCTTCAGCACACCTCCCTCGAACCGCGCGAGGTCGTCCGGCGCGGGCTCGAGATCGCTGGCGACATCTGCATCTACTCGAACAAGAACATCACGGTGCTAGAGCCGATGGGCTGACATCGTCCCCGGCAACCGTGGACCGCCCGCGAAGGCCGGGGTCCAGGGTCCCGGGACCGTTAGCTTTCCCGGGATGCTGTCGAAGAGAACGGAACAGGCGATCGCCAAGCTCGCCGATCTCACCCCGCGCCAGATCGTCGCCGAGCTGGACCGCTACATCGTCGGGCAGATGGACGCGAAGAAGGCCGTCGCGATCGCTCTGCGCAACCGGTGGCGGCGCCAGCGCGCGCCCGAGGCGCTGCGCAACGAGATCAGCGCGAACAACATCATCCTCATCGGGCCGACGGGGAGCGGAAAGACCGAGATCGCGCGCCGGCTGGCAAAGCTCGCCGGCGCACCGTTCGTGAAGGTCGAGGCGTCCAAGTTCACCGAAGTCGGCTACGTCGGGCGCGACGTCGAGTCGATGATCCGCGATCTCGTCGAGCGCGCCGTCGACATGGTGCGCAGCGAGCGCGAGGCCGAGGTCGAGGACCTGGCGAACGAGCGGGTGGACGAGCGAATCCTCGACCTGCTCGTTCCGGCGACGCCGCGCGGCGACGGGTCCGCGGAAGACGACGCGCCCGGGACGTCGACCGCGACCACCGACCACGACGACGAGACGGGGAGCGAGGGGACGAACGGCACCGACCCCCGCGTCGCGCGCACGCGGGCCAAGCTCAAGCAGTTGCTGATCGACGGGCAGCTGGAGCAGCGCGAGGTCGAGATCGAGGTCGAGGACCGCGGCACGTCGCTCGACGTCGCGGCATCGAACGGAAGCGCGCCCGAGGGGGCGGAGAACTTCGCCGAGTTTCTGCGCGGCATTCTTCCCAAGCGGATGAAGCGCCGGCGCGTGAAGGTGAGCGAGGCGCGCCGCATCCTCACCGACGAGGTGCTCGACCAGCTCGTCGACCAGGAGGACGTGATCGGCGACGCGCTCGAGCGGACCGAGACGTTAGGCATCGTCTTCCTCGACGAGATCGACAAGATCGCGACCGCCGACGGCGAGGGGCGCGGCCCGGACATCTCGCGCGAGGGGGTGCAGCGCGACCTGCTCCCGATCGTCGAGGGGTCGAGCGTGCCGACGCGCTATGGGCCGGTGAAGACCGACCACGTCCTGTTCGTCGCCGCGGGCGCCTTTCACGTGAGCAAGCCGAGCGATCTGATTCCCGAGCTGCAGGGGCGCTTCCCGATCCGCGTCGAGCTCAAGCCGCTGTCCGAAGGCGACTTCGTGCGCGTGATGACCGAGCCCGAGAACGCGCTCACCAAGCAATACGCCGCGCTCGTCGAGGCCGAGGGAGCCGCGCTGACGTTCACCGACGACGGGGTCGCCGAGGTCGCGCGGACGGCGGCGCTCGTCAACGACCGGCTCGAGAACATCGGCGCACGGCGGCTGCACACGGTGATGACGACGCTGCTGGAGGACGTGCTCTTCGAACTGCCCGACCGCGGCAAGGACCCCGTGGTCGTCGACGGCGCGCTCGTGCGCGAGCGGCTCAAGGCGGTCGTTGAGGACGAGGACCTGCGCAAGTACATCCTGTAGGCGGATGCACGCCCCCGTGGCCGCGCCCGGCCCCGATCCCGCGCGGCACTTCGTCGCGATCCCGGACCTGTCGCGCGCCGAGCTGGTCGGGCTTCTCGACCTCGCGGAGCGGATGCGGCGCGGCGCGTACGCGCGCCGACCGCTCGAGGGGCGCACGCTCGCGATGATCTTCACGAAATCGAGCACGCGCACGCGCGTCTCGTTCGAGGTCGGCACCTTTCAGTTAGGCGGCCACGCGCTGTTCCTCTCGGGCCGTGACGTGCAGCTCGGCCGCGGCGAGCCGGTCGCGGACACCGCGCGCGTGCTCTCGCGCTACGTCGACGGGATCATGATCCGCACGTTCGCGCACGCCGAAGTCGAGGAGCTCGCGCGGCACGCGACGGTGCCGGTGATCAACGGGCTCACCGACCTCCTGCACCCGTGCCAGGTACTCGCCGACCTGCTCACGGTGGTGCAGCACCTGGGCGGCGTCGACGGCCGACGCGTCGCCTGGATCGGCGACGGCAACAACGTCGCGAACTCGTGGATCAACGCCGCGTACCGCTTCGGCTTCGATCTGGCGCTCGCCTGTCCCGAGGGCTATGAACCTGACGGCGAGATCCTCGCGCGCGCGCAGACCGCGACGCGCGTCACGCTCGTGCGCGACCCGCGCGAGGCGGTCGAGGGCGCCGACGTCGTGACCACCGACGTGTGGGCGTCGATGGGGCAGGAGTCCGAGCAGGAGCAGCGCGCGCGCGCGTTCGCCCGCTTCCAGGTCGACACGGCGCTGATGGCCCGCGCCGCGCGCGATGCGATCTTCCTTCACTGCCTGCCGGCGCACCGCGGCGAGGAGGTGACCGCCGAGGTGCTCGACGGGCCGCAGAGCCGCGTGTGGGACGAGGCCGAGAACCGCCTGCACGTCCAGAAAGCGCTCCTCGCCGCCCTGCTCGGCGACGAGCCGCTGACGTGACGACAGCCGGGTGACGCAGCGCCGATGACCGTACTGCGTCGGACGTTGTTGTGCGTCGGGTGGGCCGCGCTCGTGCTCGCGCCATTCGCTGGGGCGCTGCTGTTCGTGCGCCCGGAGGACGCGACGGCGGTCGCCTACGGCAGCACCCCACCGAGCCGTGGGCTGGCCGCACTCGAAGCGGCGGTGCCGGCGGGGATCGTCGCGAGGGTGCTGTTCACGGTCGTCGCGGGCCGCGTGCGTCGCTCGGGCGAGCGGCTCGGGCGCGGCGACGAGGCGCTCGTCGCGGCAAGTCAGCTCGCCGGGTGGGCGCTCGCCGCGATCGGTGCGGTGCTGCTGCTCGGGGTGATGGTGTTTGGTGGGCCACCGGGGATCATCGGCGGGTTCGCGACGTTCATCCTCCTCTTCTCGATCGCTGGGCGCGGGCGGCGCCGCGCGGCGGGGGACGCCCGCAACCAACGCCCGGATCTCTGAATGTTGACAATCTGACTCGGGATTACATCTTCCGCGCGTCGTGAGTGCCGAGGCCGAACGGGCCGCGGCCGTTCGTCCCCCGCTCCGTCGCCGGTGTCGTCGCGTTCTCGTGCGTTGCATGCTCTCCCGCGTGGCTTCGGTCACGCGCCGCTTCATCGATGGGCGTGTGCTGGCCTCTGTGCCGCGGGCGGGGTGGTTGTGGGAGCGTCCGCCGCTGCCGCCCAGGGCACCCGGCACCCCGCCGGTCTGGATAGCGCCGCGAGGCGCGACAGCGCCCGCGCCGCCCGGCTCGCGCCGGTGGTGGTGACCGGCTCGCGGCCGGTCGGCTCGATCGCCGCGCTTCCCGACGTGCGCGGGGCGATGCTGTTCTCGGGCAAGAAGACCGAGGTGCTGCTCCTCGACTCGCTCACCGTCAACCGCGCGCAGAACGTCAGTCGCGAGGTACTCGGCCGCATCCCCGGCGCCAACTTCTCCGAGACCGAGGGGTCGGGGTTCCCGTCCAACGGCATCGGCTGGCGCGGGCTCGACCCCGTGCAGTCGGTCGAACTGAACGTGCGGCAGGACGGCGTCGGCATCGCCGCCGACGTCTTCGGCTACCCCGAGACGTACTACCTGCCGCCGCTCGAAGCCGTGTCGCGCGTCGAGGTCGTGCGCGGCGCGGGCTCGCTCCAGTTCGGTCCGCAGGTGGGCGGCGTCATCAACTACGTGCTCCGCGAGGGCACGCCCAACACCGCCCCGCAGGTGACGGCACGCGAGACGGCGGGGAGCTACGGGCTCTCGACCACCTACGGCGACGTGTCGGGCGGGGCGGGGCGGTGGACGTACTTCGCCTATGCGCAGGGGCGCACGCAGGACGGCTCGCGGCCTAACGGCGACATGCGGCAGCTCTCGGGTTCCGGCCGCGTCGGCTATCAGGCGTCGGACGCGCTCCGCCTCACGGTCGACTACTCGCTGCTCCGCAACCGGATCCACATGCCGGGCGGACTCGGCAACGAGGCGTTCGACGAGGACCCGCGGCAGTCGCTCCGCTCGCGCAACTGGCTGACGAGCCCGTGGAACGTAGGATCGCTCACCGCCGACTGGCGCCTCACGCCGCTCGCGCACGTCGTTACGACGTTGAGCGGGATGGTTGGCGCGCGCGCGCTCGTCTGGCGCAACGAGGATGGCGGCGCCGATGCGCCCGACGCGATCGATCCGTCGACCGGCCTGCCCGTTCCGCGCGAGGTCGACCACGAGGCGTTCCGCAACGTCACGCTCGAGTCGCGCTTCCTGAGCGGCTACCCGCTGTTCGGACGCTACCACACGCTCGCGGCCGGGTTTCGCCTGTACGACGGCACGATGGCGCGCGACGAGGGAGGCATCGGCTCGCAGGGCAGCGGCTTCAATCTCGCGCTGCAACCCGGGACGGCGTACGCGCAGCAGTACCGGTTCCGAACGCAGAACGCGGCGCTGTTCGCGGAGAGCGCGTTCCACCTGGGCGAGCGGTTCACGCTCACGCCGGGCGCACGCCTCGAGTGGCTGGCGTCGAGCGGCACCGGGCACGCGCCGAACGCCGAGGGCGTCGACTCCGCCGCGAACTTCTCGACCAGGCGCCGTAGCTTCCCGCTGTTCGGCATCGGCGCGCAGTGGCGCACGTCGGCGACGACCAACGCGTATGCGAACGTCACCGGCGCCTACCGTCCGGTGGACTACAGCACGCTCGTTCCCTTTGGCAGCGCGATCCGCGTCGCGTCCAACCTGCGCGACTCGCGCGCGACGAGCGTCGACGCGGGGGTCCGCGGCACCTGGCGCGACCTCGTCACCTTCGACGTCGGCGCGTTCCGCATGGTGTACGGCGACCGCATCGGACTCGTCACCGTGACCGACCCCGACGGCACGAGCTACACCGAGCGCCGGAACGTCGCGACCTCGCTCCACTACGGCGCGGAGAGCTTCGTCGAACTCCGGCCGCTCAACCGCGTGCTCGGCTTCGGCGACGCGCTCACGGACGCGCTCGGGACGTTCGGGATGTACGACTCGTTCGCCTACGTGCACGCGACGTATACGGGAGGCGGTTTCGCGGGCAATCGCGTCGAGTACGCGCCGCGCGTGATCGACCGCGTCGGCCTTACGTGGCGCCGCGGCCCGGTCGACGCGACGGCGCAGTTCAGCACGGTCTCGGGCCAGTTCGGGGATGCCAACAACACCGTCGCGAGCTACGACGCCTCGGTCGGCATCGTGCCCGCGTACCAGCTGGTCGATGTGTCGGGCTCGTGGCGCGTGAGGCCACGCACGGCGATCACGTTCGGGGTGAACAACGTGCAGAACGTCGCCTACTTCACGCGGCGCACCGCCGAGTATCCGGGGCCGGGGATCATCCCGGGGCAGGGGCGGAGCGTGTACCTCGGACTCGCGTACGCGACCGTCCCGGGGAGGGCCCGGTGATGCGACGGAACACGTGTCGCACCACGTTAGGCGCGGTGTTGGGCACCGCTCTCTGTGTGGCGCTGACCGCGTGCGTCGACGCGCCGGTCGCGCCGGTGCCGCCCGCGCCGGGAACGCTGCTCGATGCGGTCGCGTACACGGTCATCGTGCCGGCGTTCGACAGCGTGGCGGTGCACGCGGCGCAGCTCGCGGCCGCGCTCGACATGCTGGCCGTCGATCCGTCGCCGGGGCGCGTCGCGACCGCGCAGGCGGTGTGGATCAGCGCGCGGCAATCGTGGGAGCTGACCGAGGCGTTCGGCTTCGGGCCCGCGCACACGGGTGGGTTCGACGGCCGGCTCGACACGTGGCCGCTCGACCTCGCCGGGCTCGGCGCATTCGTCGCCGGTACCACCCCGGTGACGCCGGACAACGTCGCGCTGCTCGATCCGACGCTCACCGGCTTTCACGGCATCGAAGCCGTGCTGTTCGGCGCGCTCGACACGCCGCTCGACGGCTCGGGATCGGCTGCGGCGGTCGCGGCCGCGCGCGGGCCGGCCGCGGTGGCCGCCGGGCTCACGCAGCGGCGCCTCGCCTACCTCGCGCTCGCCGGCCACGGCCTCGCCTCGACCGCCGCCGGGTTGCGCGACGCGTGGGCACCCGGGCTCGGCAACTACGCGGGGCAGCTCGCCGGCGCGGGCACGGGATCGAGCGTGTACGGCACCCTCGGCGCGGGCCTGACGGAAGTCGTCAGCGGCATCGCCGACCCGCCCGACGAGGTCGCGACGAGCAAGATCGCGAGCCCGCTCGCCGCGCAGGGCGCGGACGCGGTTCGCTATCAGGAATCGCGCTTCAGCGACAACACGCTCGCCGACCTCACCGACGACATCGCGAGCGCGCGCGCCCTCTACCTCGGCGTCGACGCGCACGCGGCGCTCGCCCTCGCACCGGGCGCACTCCCCACCGGGGCGCCCGCGGGGGTGCGGGCCTTCGTGCTCGCGATCAACCCCGCCGTCGATGCGCAGGTGCGGAGCGACTTCGCGACCGCCCTCACCGCGCTCGCCGCCGTCGGGCCGAGCTTCGGCACGACGCTCATCAGCAACCGCGCGGCGATCGTCGCGGCGCAGCGTGCGATTCTGCGCCTGCGCGACACACTGCTCACCCGCGTCGCCCCTCTCGTCGGGACCGTCGGCGACACCGACTGACGGCGGACGGACTCGCCCCATGCTCACCCACCTCCGATCCTCCTCACGCCGGACCGCGGTGCTCGCGAGCGCGTCGTGCGCCGTCGCGCTCGCTGGCCTCGCCGCGTGCGGCCCCACGGACGACACCCTGCATCCGGTGGCGGTCACCGCGGCGTCGGACGGCACGTCGGGGAGCGTCGACCTCGAGTCGGGCGGCGACGCGACGGTCGACGACCCAACGAGTCAGGCGTTCTCGCAGCCCGCGCCCACCGTCGCCGGCGATCGACTCGACACCTTCCGCGCGGGCGACGCGCTGTTCGAGGCCGCGTTCGTTCCCGCGCCCGCCGCCGTGAACGCGGGGCTCGGGCCGCGGTTCGACAACACCAGCTGCGGCGGCTGTCACGTCAGCGACGGCCGCGGCCGTCCGCCCGCCGCGGGCGACGCGGGGCTCGCCGAAGCGGTGCGCGCGATGATCGTCCGGGTGAGCGTGCCCGGCGCCGACCGGCACGGCGCACCCGCGCCCGTGCCCGGCGTTGGCACGCAGCTCACGTTGCGCGCGGCGATCGGGTTCCAGCCCTTCGGCACGGTGCGCGTCACCTACACGGATAGCATCGGGCACTTCACGGATGGCGCCGCGTACACGTTGCGCGTGCCGCACTACACCGTCACCGCGCCCAACGGTGCGACGACCCCGCTTCCGTCCAACATCCTCGTGTCGCCGCGCGTCGCCCCGCCCAACTTCGGGCTCGGGCTGCTGGACGCGGTGCCCGAGGCGGACATCCGCGCCATGGCGACGCGCGTCGACGCGATCGCCGCGGGGGTCGCCGGCCACGTGAACGTGGTCTGGGACGGCATCGCCGGCGCGCCCGCGATCGGCCGCTTCGGCCTCAAATCCAATTCGGCCACGATCGCCGAGCAGGTCGCGTCGGCCGCGCACGGCGACATGGGGCTGACGTCACCGCTGTTCCCGGTGAAGGGGTGCACGGTCGCGGAGCTGACCGCGCCCGCCACGGCCGCGATGTGCGCCGAACCGTCGACGGCGACCGACCTGTCGGCCGAGCAGATTGGGCGCCTCACGGCGTACATCCAGACGCTCGGCGTGCCCGCGCGGAGGGCGGCCGGGGCGGGGTACGCGACCGCCGTCGCGCGTGGTGAGCAGCTGTTCGCGCGCGCGGGGTGCACGGGGTGCCACGTGACGACGCTGCACACGGGCGTCGTTGCCGGCGCGCCGGAGCGGTCCAAGCAGACCATTCACCCGTACACCGACCTGCTGCTGCACGACATGGGGCCCGACCTCGCCGACGATCGTCCCGACTTCCAGGCGAGCGGGCGCGAGTGGCGCACGTCGCCGTTGTGGGGAATCGGCCTCACCGCGCTCGTCAATGGCGGGCAGGCGACGTTTCTGCATGACGGGCGCGCGCGCTCGCTGAGCGAGGCGGTCCTCTGGCACGGTGGGCAGGCGAGCGCCGCGCGCGAGCAGTTCCGGGCGATGCCCGCGGCCGACCGCGACGCGCTGCTGCAGTTCCTCGGCGTGCTCTGACCACCGGCGATGACGAGCAGCATTCCGCCCCGCGTCGGCGACCGCGCGCCCGACTTCACCGCCGACACCGACACCGGCGAGCGCCTAACGCTCTCGTCGTTGCGCGGGCGGCCGGTCGTGCTCTACTACTATCCGAAGAACGACACCGCCGGGTGCACGACCGAGGCCTGCGAGTTCCGCGACGCGTTCCCGCGCTTCGACGCGTCGGGCGTCGCGGTGCTCGGCGTGAGCCCGGACCCAGTCCGGTCGCACGCGAAGTTCCGGGCGAAGTACGCCCTGCCGTTTCCGTTCGTCGCCGACGTCGATCACGCGATCGCGGACGCGTACGGCGTGTGGCAGCAGAAATCGATGTACGGGCGGACGTACATGGGTGTCGCGCGCACGACGTTCGTGCTCGACCGGGATGGGCGCGTCGCCCGGGTGTTCGAGCGCGTGAAGCCCGCAGGACACGCGAGCGAGGTCGCGTCCGCCGTGGCCGAGTTCGGCTGATGGGGCAAGGGGCGGCACGCGTCCTGCCACCTCGCGCGGGGTTCGCCGCCGGCTCTGGAATCGCGCGGGCCGGCGCGCCCACCTTTCGGAGAACGTACGCCATGGCCGACAAGACGCAGCAGAAGAACGAAGACAACGCCGTCTCGCTCGACAAGAAGCTCGATGACCTCTACACGCTGATCGACGGGATCGAGGTCGCGCAGTTCACGACGCGTCGCGCCGACGGAAGCCTCGTCTCGCGCCCGATGCAGGTGCAGCGGCGTGTGGAGGGCGCGGACCTCTGGTTCATGACGAACAGCGAGTCGCACAAGCTCGACGAGCTCGCGACCGATCCGCACGTCAACTGCGCCTTCTACAACAGCAGCTCGCGCGAGTGGGTGAGCGTGAGCGGCACGGCCGTCGTGTCGCACGACAAGAAGATGATCCACGACCTGTACCAGGCCGACTGGCGCGCGTGGCTCGGCGACGAGGGCGGCGATCGCAACGGCGGCCCGGACGATCCGCGCATCACGCTCGTGCTCATCGAGGCGCACTCGGTCATCTATTCCAAGAAGGACCGTCCCGCGCCGGTGCAGCTGTTCGAGGTCGCGAAGGGGATCGTCACGGGGACGCCGCCCAAGCTGGCCGACACGCGCGAGCTGAGCGCCGTCGAGCTGCGTCAGGCACCGGCGGTGAGTGGGCCGCGGGCGTCGGCCGACCTGTAGCCGATTCGCCGGTCGCCCGCCGGCGAGCGCAGCGGCCCGCGCCTCGATCCTCGGGCGCGGGCCGCTAGTTTTTCCGGTCCGTTCGTCCCTCGTCCCGCACCGCCGACCGCATGGCGCACGACACCGCCGCCCCCGCCCCGAATGCGCTCGACGCCGACGCTGCCACGCCGGCCGGCGCGCCGCTCGCCCGCACCCCGCTCTACGAGCGCCACCGCGCGCTCGGCGCCAAGCTCGTCCCGTTCGCGGGGTACGAGATGCCGGTGCAGTACCCGGGCGGGATCACGGCCGAGCACAAGGCGGTGCGCGGCGCGTGCGGCGTGTTCGACGTGAGCCATATGGGCGAGTTCCTCGTGCGTGGACCCGGCGCGATCGACTTCGTGAACCACGTCACGACCAACGACGTCGCGAAGCTCGCCCTCGGCCAGGTGCACTACACGACGCTGCTCAACGAGCGTGGCACGATCGAAGACGACTGCCTCGTGTATCGCTACGCCGATCACCTGATGGTCGTCGTCAACGCGTCCAACAAGGACAAGGACCTCGCCCACATCCTGCGCTACCGGGGCGGGTACGACTGCACGGTGGAGGACGTGTCGGACGGGATCGCGCTGCTCGCCGTGCAGGGGCCTAACGCCGAGTCGGCGCTGCAGCCACTCACGACCACCGACCTCGCCGCCGTCAAGTACTACTGGTTCGCCGAGGGCGAGGTCGCGGGCGTGCCGTGCACGATCTCGCGCACCGGCTATACCGGCGAGGACGGCTTCGAGCTGTACTGCGCGGCGGACGACGCGGTCGCGCTGTGGGACGCGCTCGCCGCGACGGGGCAGATCACCCCCGCCGGCCTCGGCGCGCGCGACACGCTGCGGCTCGAGATGGGAATGGCGCTGTATGGCAACGACATCGACGATACGACCACACCACTCGAGGCGGGGCTTGGTTGGACCGTGAAGCTCGCGAAGGGCGACTTCGTCGGCCGCGAGGCGCTCGCCGCGCAGAAGGCTGCGGGTGTGCCGCGCAAGCTGGTCGGCTTCACGGTCGCCGAGCGCGGCGCGATCCCGCGGCACGGCTACCCGGTGTTCGCCGCCGGCGCGCCGAGCGGGACGGTGTGCAGCGGGACGATGAGCCCTTCGTTAGGCATCGCCGTGGGGACGTGTTACCTCCCGACGTCGGCGGCGGCGGAGGGTACCGCGTTCGAGCTCGAGGTGCGCGGGCGGCGGGTGGCCGCCACGGTCACGAAGCCGCCCTTCTACAAGAACGCCAGCCACAAGTAGCGGGTGCGCGGGCGGCCAACGGGGGACCGCGGGCATGACGGCAGGGACGACGACGGTCACGGGATCCACGAGTCCGGCACCGGTAGCGCGCGCGCGCTCGCCGGTTCGCGTTAGACACGCGCGGCGCGCATGAACGAACGGGTCGCCGTGCTCACGGTCTCGGACACGCGTACCGCGGCCGACGACGGATCGGGCGACGCGATCGCCGCGTGGGTCGCGCGGCGCGGCGCGTCCCTCGCCGTGCGCGCGCTCGTCCCGGACAGCACGCTCGCGATCGCCGCGCAACTCGCCGCATGGTGCGACGACGACGTGGCCGACGTCGTGCTCACCACGGGCGGCACGGGCCTCGCGGCGCGCGACGTCACGCCCGAGGCGACGCGCGCCGTGCTCGAGCGCGAGGCGCCCGGTATCGCCGAGCGCATCCGCGCGGCGTCGATGGCCAGCTTCCCGCGCGCGGCGCTCTCGCGCGGGCTCGCCGGAACGCGCGGCGCGACGCTGGTCGTCAACCTGCCCGGCTCGACCGGCGGCGTGCGCGACGCCCTCGCTGCGCTCGACCCGATTCTCGCCCACGCGGTCAACGTGCTCCGCGGCCGGCCGACCGACCATTCGCCCACGGTTGGGATCGCGGAGGTTCCGGCGTGACGGACCCCCTGCGCGGCGAACTGGCTGGTCCGGGATTGCCGTCCCCGACCGCAGGCGCCCGTGGGCGGCGCGCCCGCGGTGCGACGGAGCCGGCGCCGACCGTGCTCATCACGATGGCCGACCTCGAGCCTGCGATACGCGTGAACGCCGCCCTCACGGCCGAGGGGATCGGGACCGTACTCGTTCCGCCGGTGGACGACGTGCGAAGCGCGATCCGCCGCGAGCACCCCGACGTCGTGGTGTTCACGGGCGGGCTGCTCGACGTGCCGCAGGTCGCGCTCGTGCGCGCGCTGCTCTGGGAGGGCGTGCCCGCCGTGGCGCTGACCGACGTCGCCGACCCGCAGATGCAGGCGCGGCTGCGCGACGCGGGCTACGCCGCGCTCTACCCCAAGCCCGTCATCCCCGAGGAGGTCGCCGCCGAGGTGCACCGGCTGCTGGACCGGCGGCAGCTCGCGCTGCAGACGGGGCTGTACGGCGAGAGTGCGGCGATCCGACAGGTGCTCGTGCAGGTCGAGCAGATGGCGCCCGTGTCGAGCACGGTGCTCGTCGAGGGGGAGAGCGGGACGGGCAAGGAGCTCGTCGCGCGCGCGATCCACCTGCGCTCGCCGCGGCGCGCGAAGCCGTTCATCGCGGTGAACGTCGGTGCGCTCCCTGAGACGCTGCTCGAGAGCGAGCTGTTCGGGCACGAGAAGGGCGCGTTCACCGGCGCGGCGGAGCGCCGCCTCGGTCGGTTCGAGCTGGCCGACCACGGCACGCTCTTCCTCGACGAGATCGGCGAGATCCCGCCCGCGACGCAGGTCAAGCTCCTGCGCGTGCTCGAGGAGCGCGAGGTCACGCGGTTAGGCGGCGTGACGTCGATCCCGGTC
>DASWUT010000258.1:0-4702 GCA_036401455.1 Gemmatirosa sp.
ATTGCGCGCTTCTCCGAAGATCTCGACCTGTCGATCCCGCGCGCGGCGCTCGGCTTCGCGGGCGCGGCCGACCTCACGCCCGGGCTTTCGCGCACGCAAGCCGGGCGGCGGCTCGACGACATGCGCGCCGCGTGCGAGGCGGCCGTCGCCGGGCCGCTCGCGGCCGCGCTCCGGGCCCGCATGGCCACGGCACTCTCCGACCCCGCCGAAGAGAACTGGTGGGACCTGGCCGTCGCGCCGGACGAGTCCGGGACGCTGCTCTTCCGCTACCCGGCCGCATTGCCCGCGGTCGCGTACGGCGCGGCCGCCTACATCCGCCCGACGGTCCGGCTCGAGTTCGGCGGCCGGAACGAGGTGTGGCCGGCCGAGGCGCACCGGGTGCGGCCGTACGCGCTCGCGGCCTTCCCCGCCCTGAGCGCGGACCCGTGGGCCGCGGTCCAGGTACTCGCGGCCGAGCGCACGTTCTGGGAGAAGGCGACCATCCTGCACGCCGAGTACTACCGGCCAGCGACGAGCCGCCGGGGCGAACGCCTGTCCCGGCACTACGCCGACCTCGCGGCGCTCGCTCGAGGCGACGTCGGCTCACGGGCGCTCGCCCGACTCGACCTGCTCGCGGCGGTGGCGGCGCACAAGGCGCGGTACTTCCCGGCCGGGTGGGCGCGGTACGACGAGGCCCGGCCGGGCACGCTGCGCCTCGTGCCGCACCCGGAGTTGGAGCGGGCGCTCCGGCGCGACTACGCCGCGATGCGCGAGATGTACTTCGAGGCCGCCCCGGCGTTCGACGCGGTCCTCGACACGCTGCGTCGGCTCGAGCAGGACGTCTCGGCATGCCGCGATCGTTAGGCAGCCACGCCCGACGCGCTCTGCGTGCGGGGCGCCGGTGCACGTTGGGGGCTCACCCCAACGTAACGGGAGGAGGTCTCCCCCATGCTCATCGGCTACGCCCGCGTGTCCACCGCCGAACAGTCGCTCGCGCTCCAACAAGACGCCCTCGCCCACGCCGGCTGCGAGCGCACCTACACCGACGTCATCAGCGGCGCGACCGACGCGCGCGAGGGACTCGACGCCGCGTTCGACTACCTACGCGCGGGTGACGTCCTCGTCGTCTGGCGTCTCGACCGGCTGGGGCGCTCATTACAGCAACTGATCGATCGCGTGACGACCCTCGACGCGCGCCAGGTCGGGTTCCGTTCCCTCACGGAAGCGATGGACACGACGACGTGCGGCGGACGGCTCGTCTTCCACATGTTTGGGGCCCTCGCCGAATTTGAGCGCGGCATCATCCGCGAGCGTTCGAAGGCAGGTCTCGCGGCGGCGCGGGCCCGCGGCCGCGTGGGCGGGCGGCGGCGACAGGTGACGGATGCGGAGGCGGCCGAGATGCGCGCCCTGCTCGCCGCCCCGCACGCGTCGGTCCGCGCGGTGTGCGAGCGGTTCGGTCGCTCCCGGTCCACGGTCTACCGCTACGCCCCCGCACCGACGTGGGGACCGGCTCCGGAACTTCCGACACCGACCGCCCACGACCCCGGCGCGTAGCCGAGACTGGGCGATCGCGACCGCCGCCGGCGAGGCGACCGTTAGACGTACCGTGTCGACCTGGCGACCACGTGTCTAACAAAGCGAGCGATCATGCACACACGGTGTGGAAGGATCGCGTCCATGAACGCGTCCCAGAACTCCGCGACCCACTCACGCCCGCCGTCCGGCAAACCTCCCGAACATAGGTGCAGGCATCGTCCCGATGTTGCTCCCACGTGGTGTCATTTCGCTGCCGAGGACCGAACCGGCGCCGGCGAGTCGCACGCGGTGACCGTCGAGCCGGGCGTCGCGACGCGCGTGGCGTGTGGCCCCGCCGGCCGGGTCGGGCGGCGCGCGGTGCCGCGCGTTCTCACGGCGCGCGCCGAGGGTCGGCTCGAACCGCGCAGGCGCCGCCGCACGACACCGGTCACCCCACGCGCAGGTCGTCGTGTGTGCAGGTCGGTGGAAGTGGCAAGTCCGGCTCCGCCGCCCAATCGATGCGATCGCCGCAGAGCAGGCGATCCAGATAGCGGTCGTAGGCGGCCGGGTGGGTCCAGCCGTCGACCGGCTCGCGGAGCCGCTGCCCCATCGCGCGCGACCACGCGACGTACCGCCGGTGGAGTGTTTTCTCGTGGTCGCCTAACAGCCGGATCGCGACCGCCGTGGTCGGCTCGTCCAGCATCGCCGGCGCCCGCACGCGCGGCCTCCGCGCCACGATCGTGGCGCGAGTCGCCTCGTCGAGCGCGTCGCCGAGGCAGCCGCGCGCGCGCACCTTCAGCAGGTAGGTCGCCGCGAGCGCGCGCACCACATGCGGCGTGAACGCGGCGTAAAACTCCTCCCCGCGCACCGATGCGAACGCCTCCCACTCGGGCAACTCGCGCCCCAGCGCCTACCGCACGACCCAGTGCAGCGCCTCGGCAAACCGTTTGCGCATCAGATCCTCGCCCAGAGCCACCGCATTCGCGACCACGGCCGGCGGGAGCACGTCCGCGGCGACCGTCGGGGTACCGCGGCGGGGCGGCGCGAGGAACAACGGCAGCCTCGGGATCTCGCCGTAGATCTCGCCGGCCGGATCCGCGTACCGCGGCCCGGCGTAGTACGCCGCGCGGCGCGCGCGCACTCGCGTGAGGTACTCGCCGAACAAGGTCAAGTCGACCGCGTCCGGTGGCCAGTCGAACTCGCGATCGTTCGCATTTTTCACCTCACACAACGTGTAATCGTCGTCGCCCGCGCCCGTTACGTGCGTGTGGACGCCGAGGATGGTCAGCGCGCCGGTCTGCGGGTCCGGCGTGAGTTGGACTTCGTGCCCGAGGCGTCCAAATCGCCAGTTTTTGATGCGGAGCGGGTCGATGGCGAACACGGCGAGCAGGACGTATAACTCGAGATAGTATTCGTACGTGCCCACGTCGACGACCGGCTCGTCGAATCGGGGACGTCGGCGCGTGGCGTCCCGGAGTGCGTGGACGTAGGCCCGGAACCGTGGGAGGCCCACGCATAGCAGTTGCGGCCACGTCACGTAATGCATCAATTTGCGAACATCTTTCACTTTGGGCCGCTCCGGCTGCGGCCCGAGCGTTGCCTCCATGCCGGCCGCGACATCGTCCGCGGTGGCGATGAGCGCCTCCAACTCGGCCCGTGATGCGGTGCGGTCGGATGTCCGCCAGGACACCGCGCGTCGGAGCGCGTGGGCAAACGTGCGCGCCTCTTTGACAAGACTCTGCGTGTACCCGACCGCCGCGGGCGACGACGGCGTCGCGTCGCCGGCCGTCTCGCGTCGGACCTGCGGCGAATGCGCGCGGGACGATTCGAGCTGGCAGTCGAACAGGTACCGCAGTAGCGGGACGGTCGGGGCGTCTACCGCGTGGCCCAGCCCCCGCTCGACCCAGAGCTGGCCGTCCTGGTCGGGCAGCGGCACGCGCAATGCGGCCGCCGGCACGCGTTCGGTGAGCAGGTCGGCCGGGTGCAGCGCTTCCGTGGACCGTTCGGGGAACGATCGGACGAACTGCGCGAGTAGCCGGTCCAACGCGCTCAACAGGTTGCTCGTCGTGCCGGCGTGAATTGCGGTCACCCCACCGCGCTTGCGAGTCCCCGCCCGCGGCGCGAGCACGAGCGGCACGACGTGCGGTGCGACGACACGGAGGAGCGCCAGCTGATCCTGTTCCACCGCGCCGAGCCCTAGACGGACCGCGTCAGGGTCCGCCGTGGTCCCCGGCTCACGGGACACGCGCGGCGGCACCGGGCGACCGAGGCGCTCAAGCGTCGCGCGCAGACCGCGCGGGCCGTCGATCTCGTACGCCTCCCGGAACGCGGCCAGCCAGTCGCGCAGCGCCGCAGTTGCGGCGCGTTGCGCGTCCGATGCCGGACTACTGGCGTCCGACGCGCACCACCACGCGAGCGCCCGCTCGCCGCCCAGGAGGGCACGCCGCCAATTGCGGATGCCGCGCGTCGACCACCCCGCCGCACGCGCCCACCGGCGCACCGCGCTCCACGGCACGCTCGCGTCCGGCGCGACCAGGCCACGCGAGAGTGCGAGCAGGGCGAGGCGCGCCACCGCTGTTCCAGCCTGCGGCGGGTAGACCGGTCGCTGCGCGCCGCCGCGGGCGAGCAGACGCAACAGACACGTCAATGCCGTCAGTGCGTCCTGCCACGCCGACGGGAGCGTGTCGAGCAGCTCCGGCGTGACGTCGACTCGGGCGTTCGTGTCGAGGCCGAGCGCCGTCACGGCGAACGCGGCAACCTCGGCGGGTGCGTCGCCCGCACCCGTCCCCGAGTCGCGCGACCACCCGGGGCACCCGGCCGCCGGCAGCAGGGCCAGCACGTACAGCCCGCTCCGGACGACCGCCTCCGTCACGGCCTGGACGCGCTCGGCGTACACGCGCAACGCGCGCGCGCCGGCCTCCGCCACGCGGTCGCGTTGCGTTTGCTGGTCCGCTGCCAGCAGGTCGGCGGTCGGGGGCACGCCCGCCGCATAGCGAATACCGAGGTGACTTCCGTCGACATACTCGTGACGAATCGCCGCAAGGGCGGCGGTGATGATGGTGCGAGTAGATGCGGTCATGGGATGTGAGGGAGCGAGAGGGTCGGAGCGCTCGCGCGATCGTGCGGCTATCGGCGCGTGCCTCCTTGCGGAACGGGCGGCGCCGATTGCCGTGCGGTGAGGCGAAGGCGAGCGCCGAGCGGGATGTCG
>DASWUT010000259.1:0-1734 GCA_036401455.1 Gemmatirosa sp.
CAGCCAGCTCACGAGGCGGATCTCGCCCGCCTCCACGTTGCGCAGGAACGACGCGACGACGAGCGGCACGAGCAGGAACACGGCCGCGATGACGATCACGATGACGAGCGCCGAAGACAGCATACGAGGGATGAAAGGGAAATTCGAGAAGAGAAATGCAGAGGGAGGTTCACGCAGGGCCGGCGACGGACACCGTGCAGCGGTTACGCTCGGCGTCGACCTCCTCGACGCGCAGGCGGTCGCCCGCGCGCACGCGGCGCGTTCGGTCCTCCGCGCACAACCGGCCGAGCAGCTGCACCACCTGCCCGTCCAGCTCGAGCGCGACGAGCCCCTCACCGCGCGCGTCGAAGCCGCTCGCCGCCAGGGCGTGGTCGTACAGCGCGGTCTCCAACGTTGGCGCCGGCGCCGACGCAAACCGCTCGACGAACCGCCACATCGGCGCCACCGCCCCGCGCTCGAACAGCACGCCGAGCGCGACCGCCGCGAGCGCGAGCGGCACCGGCGCGTGTAGCACCGGGCGCAGCAGCAGCCCCGCCGCCCCGACGCCGAGCAGCACGGCAAACAGCACGCGCGGCGACGCGATCGCGAGCAGCAGATCGCGCCCCGCGCCGAGTGCGTCGCGCTGCCCGCGCGGTGCGCCAGGGCCACGGGCGCGCGCGCCGCGCGCGTGGCCCGCGCGGACATGGCCGGCGTGCGCGTGCCCCGCATGTCCGTGGCCGGCGTGCGCATGCCCCGCCTGCACGCCGCCATGGTGCCCCAGGACGCCGACCGCCATCACCGCCAGTCCGGCCACGCCGAGCACGAACGCCAACAGATAGAGGTCCATGAGAAGAGAACGCACCGCGAGCGGGCCGCGTTCACGCGGCCCGTTCCGGCTCCGACTTACGGCCGCTGCCCGGGCATCTGGATCATCGGCATCGCGCTTCCCGACACCGTGGGCATCTGGCCGTTCCACTTGTTCGCCATCTGATACTGCACCAGCGTCGGCGTGATGCTCCGCGACAGCAGCTCGTTTGCCTTGGCCTGCGCCTCGGCCTCGGCGGTGATCGCCTTCGCTCGTCCCGCCGCCTTGATCGAGTCACCCTGCGCGTTGAAGGTGTTCTTCTGCAACTCGTTCTGCGCGGTGAGGGCCTGCTGCTGCATCACGTTCTTCTGGTTGATCGCCTGCATCACCGCGTCCGGCGCCCGCAGCTCGTTGATCGTGAACTGCTTCACGACAATCCCGTACTGCGCGAGTCGCTGCGAAATCAGCAGCTGCGTCCGGTTCACGACCTCGGCCTTCTTCGGCCCGATGATGTCGGCGATCTGCTCGCTCCCGATCACCTCCTGCAGCGCCTGGCGGATCGTCTGCTTGACGTAGCCGTGCTGGATCGTCCCGATGTCCGTGCGGAAGGTCTGGTACAGCTGCGGCACCCGCGTCTGGTCGAGTTCGAACGACATCGACGCGTCCACCGATAGCGGCTGCCCTTCCTGCGAGTTGACGTTGATCTCGTCGTTCAGCGGCGAGCCCTCGGTCGCGGCGCGCGTCAGCACCAGCGTCTGCATGAACGTCGGATACTCCTCCACGGCCGTCAGCAGCGGGTTCCGCAGATGCAGCCCCGGCCCCCACGGCGTCCGGTCCACCCCACCGCCCGCGCGGTGGATCACGATGCCCACGTGCCCCGGGTTGATGTACGTGATCATCGTCGGCAGCGTCACCAGCAGCAGGAGCAGCACGCCCGCCGCCGCGAGCGC
>DASWUT010000260.1:0-6390 GCA_036401455.1 Gemmatirosa sp.
GGCGCGGCCGGCTACCTCGCCTACGAGTGGTCCCGCACGCTCGAACGGCTCCCGGCCGCGCGCTATGACGATCTCGCGCTGCCCGACGTCGTGATCGGCGTTTACGACTGGGTGCTCGCGTGGGACCATGCCGCGAAGTGCGCGTGGATCATTTCGACGGGGCTCCCCGAAACCGGCGCCGCGGCCCGCACGCGCCGCGCCGCGCAACGCCTGACGTTCATCCGCGACCGCCTCGCGCGGGCGCCGGGCGTTCCCGCGCCGGTGCGCGGCGCGTCACCGACCGTCGCCGCGGCGCCGTCGTTCGCCGTCGACGGTTCGTGGGGCGAGCCGCCGCTTGCGCTGCGCTCGTCGTTCACACGGGCCGCATACGTCGACGCCGTCGCCCGCGTGCGCGAGTACATCCTCGCCGGCGACATCTTCCAAGCCAACCTCTCGCAGCGCTTCGAGGCGCCGCTGGGCGAGCCGCCCTGGGCGGTCTACCAGCGCCTCCGCGCGCGCAACGCCGCGCCGTTCGCGGCGTACGTCGACTTTCCCGAGGCGACCATCCTCAGCGCCTCGCCCGAGCGCTTCCTGCGTGTCGACCCGGCCGGTCGCGTCGAGACGCGCCCGATCAAGGGGACCCGGCCGCGTGGCGACAGCCCGGAGCACGACGCCGCGCTCGGCCGCGCGCTCGTCGAGAGCGCGAAGGATCGCGCCGAGAACCTGATGATCGTCGACCTCATGCGGAACGACCTCTCGCGCGCGTGTGCACCGGGCACCGTGCGCGTGCCCGAGCTGTTCGCGCTCGAGCAGTATGCGACGGTGCACCATCTGGTCTCGACCGTCATCGGCGAACTCGCGCCCGGCGCCGACGCGTTCGACCTGATGCGCGCAGCGTTTCCAGGCGGATCGATCACCGGCGCGCCCAAGGTACGCGCGATGGAGATCATCGCCGAGTTGGAGCCGAGCGCGCGGGGCGTGTACTGCGGCGCGATCGGGTACTGGAGCGCGACCGGCGCGACGGACACGAGCATCGCGATCCGCACGGCGGTCGCGCGCGGCGGCCGCCTATACTTCAGCGCCGGCGGCGGCATCGTGGCCGACTCCGATCCCGAGGGGGAGTACGGCGAGACGCTCGACAAGGCGCGCGGAATGGTCGCCGCGCTGCGCGTCGACGTGCCGCGCGTCGACGTGCCGCGCGTCGGGGTGCCGCGCGGTGCGTCGCGCGACGCCGCTCCTGCTGCGACGCGATGATTCTGCTTCTCGACAATTACGACTCGTTCGTGCATAACCTCGCGCGCTACGTGTGCGAACTGGGCGGCGAGGCCGTGGTGCGCCGCAGCGACGCGCTCACGCTCGACGACGTCGCCGCGCTCGCGCCGAGCCACATCATCCTCTCGCCGGGCCCGTGCACGCCGGCCCAGGCGGGGATCTCGGTCGACGTGGTGCGCTGGTTCGGGCCATCCACGCCGGTGCTCGGCGTGTGCCTCGGGCACCAGGCGATCGGCGCCGCCTACGGCGCGGAGGTCGTGCGGGCCGCACGGCCGATGCACGGCCGGACGTCGATGATCTCGCACGACGGGACGGACGTGTTCGTGGGGCTGCCCTCGCCGCTCGTCGCGGCGCGGTACCATTCGCTCGTGCTCGCGCCCGCGTCGCTGCCGGCCGCGCTCCGTGTGACCGCGACGGCGGACGACGACGGGGCGGTGATGGCCGTCGCGCACCGCGAGCACCCGGTCACGGGCGTGCAGTTCCACCCCGAGTCGGCGGCGAGCGAACACGGGTACGCGATCGTCGCGCGCTTTCTCGGCCGCGCCGCGGCGCACGCGGGCGCGCTCCCGGCGCGGGCCGACTGCTTGCCGACGCATCGGTGACGGCCGCGCTTCCGGCGGTGTGGGTGAACGGCGAGCGTCAGCCGGCGGGCGAGGCGCGCGTGTCGGCGTCGGACCGAGGATTCACGCTCGCCGACGGCGTGTTCGAGACGATGCGCGTCGCTGGCGGAGTCGTGTTCCGCCTCGACCGCCACCTCGCGCGCCTGCATCGCGCGCTCGAGGCGCTCGAGATCGGGCCGGTGCCTGACGTGCAAGCGTTCGTCGTCGATGCGGTGCGCGACGCGGTGCGCGAAGCCGACGTGGCGGCCGCGGCGGTGCGCCTGACGGTCACGCGCGGCGTGGGCGCCGGGGTCGCGCCCCCGGCGGCCGCCGTCGCACCGACGGTGGTCGTCGCCGTGCAGCCGTTTCCCGAATTCCCCGCGCGCGTGTACGCGGACGGGCTCACCGCGCATGTCGCCTCGGGGCGCCGCAACGAGCGCGCGATGACCGCAGGACTCAAGACGCTCGCCTACACCGACGCCGTCGCGGCGCTGATCGAGGCACGGCGCGCCGGGGCCGACGAGGCGCTCTTTCTCGATACCGAAGGGCACTGCGCGGAGGCGTCGGCGAGCAACCTGCTCGCCATCATGCGCGGCCGCCTGATCACGCCGCCGGTCACGTGCGGCGCGCTGCCCGGGATCACGCGCGCGACCGTTCTCGAGCTGGCGCACGCGTTGGGCATCCCGGCCGACGAGCGCGCGTTCGGGCCCGACGAACTGCTCGAGGCGGACGAGGCGCTGCTGACGAGTTCCCTGCGTGGCGTCGCACCGCTCGTCCGCGTGGGCGGCTGCGGGATCGGCGTCGGCGCGCCCGGGCCGGTCACGCGCGCGCTCGCCGACGCGTACGCCGCACTCGTCGGCCGCGAGTGCGCGATCGGGCCGGCCGCGGAGGCCGGCGCGTGATCGTCGAGACGATCGTCACCACGCTTTCCCGCGATGGCGTGGTGAACGTCGCACCGATGGGCGTCGAGTGGGGAGACGACGCGCTCGTCCTCAAGCCGTTTCTCGACACGGCGACGTTTCGCAACGTGCGCGACACCGGGGTGGCGGTCGTGAACCTCACCGACGACGCGGCACTCTTCGCGAGGGCCGCGATCGGCAACCCGGACGCGCCGGTCGTCCCTGCCGTCGCGGTGCTCGGGGTCGTGCTCGCCGACGCGTGCACGTGGCGCGAGGTCCGGGTGCACGCGCTGGACGAGACGCCGCCGCGCGCGCGGATCACGGCGGCCATCGTGCACCGCGGCGCGCGCCGCGAGTTCGTCGGTTTCAACCGCGCACGGCACGCGGTGCTCGAGGCGGCCATTCACGCGACGCGCGTGCACTTCCTGTCGCAGGTGTTCGTCGACGCGGAGTTCGCGCGCCTGCAGGTGATCGTCGACAAGACCGCCGGGCCGCGCGAGGCGGAGGCGATGGCCCTACTCACCGACCACGTGCGCGCGGCATACGCGCGCACGGCGAACGCTGGATGACCGCGTTAGGCATGAGGCCGCCTGGCGCGGCGACGACCGATGCCGCGGTGTTCGTCGAGGCGCCGGCGCGCCTGCACTTTGGCGTGCTCGATCTTCGCGGTGCCCTCGGGCGCAGGTTCGGCGGGATCGGCGCGGCCGCCCCCGGGCCATCGCTCCTCCTCTCGGCGACCATCGCGCCGACCGTGTCCGCGGACGGCCCCGACGCGGCGCGCGCGGTGGAGTACGCGCGGCGATTCCTCGCGCACCAGGGTGTCGACGGCGGGGTGCACGTCCACGTGCGGCGCACGCTCCCGGCGCACGTCGGGCTCGGCTCGGGGACCCAGTTCGCGCTCGCCACGGCGCACGCGATCGCCGACCTCTACGGCCTGCCGTCGGATGCGCCGTCGCTCGCCCGCGCAGTCGGACGCGCGCGCCGTTCGGCGGTCGGGACGTGGATCTTCGACGCGGGCGGACTCGTGCTCGAAGGCGGTCGGCGACCAGGAAGCGACGACGTCGCGCCGCTGCTCGCGCGATTGCCGTTCCCGCCGTCGTGGCGGTGCGTCGTCGCCGTGCCCGACGCCGCGCCGGGCGTGAGTGGGGCGGCCGAAGCGGCCGCGTTCGCCACGTTGCCGATTCCGCCGGAGCGGGACGCGGAGCGGGTCGCGCACCTCGTCCTGATGGCGCTGCTTCCGGCGGTCGTCGAGGCCGACCTCGCCACGTTTGGCGCGGCGCTCGGTGAGGTGCAGGCGATCACCGGACGGTGGTTCGCGCCCGCGCAGGGGGGCGTCTACGCGGCCGGCGCCGCAGCGTCGCTCGTGCAGCGGATGCGAGCGTGGGGCGCGGTCGGCGTCGGGCAGAGCTCGTGGGGCCCGACCGTGTACGGTTTGGTCGCCGACGATGACGAGGCAGCTGCGCTCGCCACCGACATGCGCGACGCGATCGGTGCGGCGGGCGCCGTGTACGCGGGGCCATTCGGCAGCGGGGGCGCGCGCGTGTGGGCGTCGGCGGCGGCGGGCGACCCGCCACGAGGGAGCGAGCGTTAGGCGGTCGCACGGACGCGCGATGGTCCCGGTGGCGTAGTTGGTGCACTCCGCGCTCGTCGGACGGCCGCGATGGCCCGCTCCACCCGAGCTACCGCCCCCCACGCCATGACGACGACCACCGCGCCGCGCGACGGCGCGAGCGCGACTTCTGCAGCCGCGCCCGCTTCCGTTCCTGCCCGTTTCGTGAGCGTCGACGCGGGGGTGGCGCGCGCGTCGCTCGTCGTGCTCGCGACGCTCGCCACGGTCTACGCGCTCTATCTGGGGCACGACTTCCTCGTGCCGGTGTGCCTCGGCGTCGTGCTCACGGCGCTGCTCGCGCCGATCGTGGCGTGGCTCGCGCGCCATCACGTGCCCGCGCCCGCAGGGGCCGCGCTCACCGTGCTCGCCTCGCTGGCGCTGATGATCGGCGCGGCCACCGCGCTCGAGCCGCCACTCCGCAATCTCGCGGGCGAGATCCCGCGCAGCATCACCGCGGCGCGCACGCGGCTCGCGCGCTTCCAGGCGCCGCTCGCGCGAATCGGCATCCGACTGCAGTCGCAGCCCGCGCGCGACGGCGCGCGCACGCTGCCGTCGCCGCGCACCGCGGCCCGAACGGGCGCGGACACGACCACCGTCGCGCCGCCCGACAGCGCGCGCCCGGACAGCGCGCATCCCGCCCCGGGTGCGACGACGGCGACGGGGGGCGGCAGCGCACGCGCGGGGGCGCCGGCGGCACCGGCGGGCGCGGCGTCGGGCAGTGAATCCGACAGCTCGCCGTCGACCGGTACCCCATCGGGCGTGCTGTCCGCGCTCGGGCGCACGTTCGGGGTGACGTCCGAACTGCTGAGCGAGCTGATCGAAGTGCTCCTGCTCGCCTTCTTCCTGCTCGCCAGCGAGCGGTCGTGGGCCGACAAACTCACCCGCGCGGTGCGCGACGAGCATCGGCGCGAGACCACGACGAAGGCGGCCGTGGAGATGCGCGGCGTCGTCGCGCGCTACGTCTTCGTCACGGCCTGCATCAACGCCGCGCAGGGTACCGTGGTCGCGCTCGTGATGTGGGCGCTCGGTGTGCCGTCGCCGCTGCTCTGGGGCATCCTGACGTTCGTGCTCGAGTTCATTCCGTATCTGGGCGGGTTCGTGATGGTCGCCCTCCTGCTCGTCGCCGGGCTCGCAAGCGGCGGCAGCCTGCTGCACGCGCTGCTCGCGCCGATCTCCTACCTCGCGATCTCGTCGCTGCAGAACAACCTCGTGAGCCCGGCCGCGTACGGACGCGGGCTGCGCCTCAATCCGTGGGCGATCCTGCTCGCGGTGATGTTCTGGTACGCGATGTGGGGGGTGGCCGGCGCGTTCCTCGCCGTGCCGATTCTCGCCGCGGTGCGCGTGCTCACCGGTTACCTGCCCGCGCTCGCCCCGGTCGGCGTCGTGCTCGAGGAATAGCGCCGTGGGCACCGGCGCGAGGCGAACGCTGGCGCTCGTCGCGGCGTGTGTCGCGGGATCGGCGTGTGCGGCGCGCCCCCGGACGCCCAACGCGACGGAGGGTGGCGTGCCGCGCGCACTCGGCGACACCGGGACGGTGACCGTTCGCGCGGCCACGGTTCTCGACGGACGCGGTGGGATCGCGCACGATGCCGTGGTGACCGTCCGCGGCGGCCGCATCGCCGCGATCGACACGACGCCGAGCGCGCGGCGCGCGCGCGTGACCTACGACCTCGGCGCGCGCACCCTGCTTCCGGGCCTGGTCGACGCGCACGTCCACCTCGGCTGGTACTTCAACCGCCGCGGCGCCCTGCACACGCCAGACGACGGCGACACGCCCGAGCAGTCGTTCCGCGCGATCGCGGCCAACGCGCGTGCGATGCTGCTCGCCGGCGTGACGACCGTGCAGAGCGTCGGTGGACCCGAGGACGCCCCGGTGCGCGACGCGATCGCGCGCGGTGAGATCCCCGGCCCGCGCGTGCTCACGTCACTCACTCCGCTCGCCGATTCGTCGCTCTCGCCGGATTCGCTTCGCGCGCTCGTCCGGCAGCGACGCGCGCAGGGAGCGGACCTGATCAAGCTCTTCGCGTCCAGC
>DASWUT010000261.1:0-5596 GCA_036401455.1 Gemmatirosa sp.
GCATGGCGAGTTCCGCCTGTCAGAATCCGAGCATCACCTACATGGCGCTGACCGCGCGAGCGGTCGATCATGCCGTGTCCGAGTTCAACCGCCGAGCCCTGTGAGGATCCGCTGATGGCACCGCTCGATCGCCGCCGCTTCCTGTCCCAGCTCGCGGCCGCGGCCGCGGTCAGCGCCGTCGCCGGCGTGCGTCCGGCCGCCGCGGGTCTCGCCGCCGCCCCACGTCGCCGGCTCCTCTGCTTCACGAAATCGGCGGGGTGGGAGCACTCGGTCGTGAAGCGCGAGGCCGGCGACGCCCCCAGCCTCGTCGAGCGCACGCTCACCGCGATGGCCGCACGCGAGGGCTTCGACGTTGTGTGCACGAAGGACGGCGGCGTGTTCACGCCCGAGGGACTGCGCGCGTATGACGCGCTCTTCTTCTTTACGACCGGCGACCTGACCACGCCGGGGACCGATGGGCAGCCGCCGATGCCGCCGGCTGGGAAGCAGGCGTTGCTCGATGCGGTGCGCGACGGAAAAGGCTTTGTCGGCGTGCACAGCGCGACCGACACGTTCCATACGCGGCGCGCACCCGGCACGCCGGCGACCGCGCCGACCGCGGCGGGGACGCTCGACCCGTACCTCGCCATGCTCGGCGCGGAGTTCATCATCCACGGGGCGCAGCAGGCGGCGCCGGTCCGCACGGTCGACGCGGCATTCCCGGGCGCAGGCGACTTCGCGGCCGGCGTGCCGCGCATGGGCGAGTGGTACTCCCTGCGCGACTTCGCCCCGGATCTGCACGTCGTGCAGGTGCTCGAAACGGCGGGCATGACCGGCGCACCGTATTCGCGCGGTCCGTATCCCGTGACCTGGGCGCGCCGCCATGGAGCAGGGCGGGTGTTCTACACCGCGCTCGGCCATCGCGAGGAGGAGTGGGCCGACCCGGCCTTCCTCGGTCTCCTGCGCGGCGGGATCCGTTGGGCGGTTGGTGACGTCGCGGCCGCCACCCCGCCCAATCTCGCCGCTGCCGCGCCGCACAGCGCCGACCTGCCGCCGATCGGCGCCTGACGGATCGCTATTCCAGACGAAACGCGCGATAGGAGTGCGCATTAAGGCGGGCCGCGAACGCGGTCCGCCCGGCGTCCGGGTCGCGGCTGCCCGGCCCGCGCGCGATCGCTGCGCCAGCGAGCACCTCGCCCGTGTCGAGATCGCGGATCGAGCGTGTCGTGCCGGCAGCCACGACCCGGACGTCGACTGCCTCGTCGAGGAATGACTCGACGACGAACGTGCGGTTGTCGTACGCGAACAGCGCGACCTGCCCCGGCCCGTCCACGCGGACCGGGAGGTCGGGCATGATCGTCTGCCGGATGCGCGCGAGCACCTCGGGCGGCAGCGCGTACAGGTCGGCGAAGTTGTCGGGGATGGTCAGCACGTACAGGTGCCCGCCCGCGTAGTCGGCGTCGTGGAGCATCGGCCAGCCGTTAGGCCCGTCCACGGCGCCGACCAGCTCCCATGAGTCGTTGGTCAGGTACTCGAGTTGCGGGATCAGGATCGGCTTGCGCGCGCGGACGAGCTGTCCGTCGCGACCGGCGGTGAAGTCCTGGACGAGTGCGCGACGCTCGGAGACGCGCAGGTCGACGATGTCGGCGAGCCCACGTCCCGAGAGCGCACGCACGAGGCCCGACGTGACCACCACGTTCCGCCCGGCACGGAGCTGGGCGCGGATGCGCGCCACGATCGCGGTGTCGAACTTGGCCGACTCGGTCAGCAGCACGGTTGGCGCATCGGCCGGGAACGTGGGCCGCAGATCGATCGGGATCCCGATCATCCCGAGGAAGTTGTGCAGGAAGTCCTCGCCGGTGGCGTGAGGCGGACGGTAGCACGCGACGCCGATCGGCGCGCCGAGCTGGCCGACCACGCGGTCGACGTGCTCGAACGCCTGCGCGGCGGCGCGGGCGATCGTCAACTCGGGCCGGAACGAGCCGTCGACGTTTTGGAACGGCGCGACGACCTGCTCGAAGTCGAAGCTCGTTCCCTGGCCCTGCCACGCGCCACGATCGGTGGCGAGCACCGGCCGCTGCAGCTGACGGAAGTCGAACAGGGTGATCTCGGGCGCTTTCGCGAAGGCGGTCACCCAGAGCTGCTCCGCGTACCGATCGAGCGTGCGCATGCCACCCGGGTCCACCCACCCACCGCCGTCGCGTCCCGGGGCGATGTTGCTGAAGTAGCGGAAGATCTGGTAACCGAGGTACGGCTGCAGGTGCTGTGCGCTGAACGTCGCGTCGCGAGTCTCGGTGCCGGTGTAGATGCCATCGAAGATGCGCGGCCCGGTCGCGAGGTCGAAGCCGAGCCCCTGAAAGTGTTCGTACCAGTTGGGGTACTTGACGATCACCCGGACACGCGGGTTCACGCGCTTCGCTGGCCCGACGATCACGTTGCGAGCGACGTCGGCGAGCAGCGCCAGTCGGTAGTCCTGCCAGCTACGTGCGCCCTTGGCGTCGATCTCCACGTCGCGCTTGCAACTCGTGAAGAAGAAGTCGTCGAGGATGATCTCGTCGAAGTGGCGCGCCGTGTACTCGACGACGCGCTGCACCCACGCACGGTCCTTGGGGTCGCTGTAGCAGAACGTCTCGAACCGGTTGCTCTCGTTGCGCGTCAGCGTGATGCCGCCGGCCACGCGTACGGCGCGGCTCGTGAAGAACCGCTTCGCCGACTCGATGGTCTGCTCGTCGGCCAGGAGCGTGTCGCGGTGCGTTTCGAGGTACACCTTGCCGACGTGCAGGTCGCGGCTCATCACGGCCCAGCGATCGGCGAGCCAGCGCGGGTCGGCCATCTGGCGCACTTCGTATACGCGCGCATATACCGCGACGTCGAAGTTGCGGTATGCGGTCGCCTTCCGCTCGCTGGCCGGTCCGGTGGCGCGCGCGCCGGCCGGCGCCTGCGCGCGCGCGGGAGCGGCGTCGAGGAACGGCAGAACGCCGCACAGCAGCGCGGCCACGCGAAGGCGCATCGGAAGGGGAATGGGGGAACGAGGCAGGCGCGGTGCGCGCCGGGCCGCGGCAACATCTGGTCGCGGCGCGAAGGCCGCAAGAGCCCACGGGCGTCACGGTGGCGACGACGCGACCACCAGCGGTTCGGGGCGCCTAACGGAGTCGCCGGCCGAGACGCGGCGCCGATCGTGACGCGATACCGCGGGACGCATGCGACCGGCGCATCAGTTCGGGCGCCGCGCGCTGATTGCGCCGGCGCGCTCGCCGCCGTCGCGTCCGGCGAGCGCGGCATGCGCGGCCGCGAGCCGCGCCACGGGGACGCGAAACGGCGAGCAGGACACGTAATCGAGCCCGCTGCGATGGAAGAAGCGCACGGAGCGCGGCTCGCCACCGTGCTCGCCGCAGACGCCGACCTTGAGTCCGGGACGGGTCTCGCGCCCGTCGAAGATGGCGCGGCGAATCAGCTTCCCGACCCCCGGCTCGTCGAGCACCTGGAACGGGTCGTCGGGGAAGATCCCCTGCCCGACGTACTGCGGAAGGAACCGCCCCGCGTCGTCGCGAGATAGCCCGAGCACCGTCTGCGTGAGATCGTTCGTTCCAAATGAAAAGAACTCTGCCGACAGCGCGATCTCGGCCGCGGTGAGCGCGGCGCGCGGTAGTTCGATCATCGTCCCGACGAGGAACGGCACGGGCTCACCCATCGCGCCCATGACTTCGTCCGCGACCTTGCGGACGAGCGCGTTCTGATGCTCGAACTCGCGCGCGGACGCGACGAGTGGGATCATGATTTCGGGGCGGACGACGACACCGCGGCGGCCGACGCGAACCGCCGCCTCGAATATAGCCCGCGCCTGCATCTCGGTGATCTCGGGGTAGGTGATCCCGAGGCGGCAGCCGCGGTGGCCGAGCATCGGATTCGACTCGCGGAGGCTGTCGACCGTGCGATTGAGCTCGTCGCGCGAGATGCCGAGCGTGCGCGCGAGCAGCTTCGATTCCTCACCGCCGTGCGGCAGGAACTCGTGCAGCGGCGGATCGAGCAGGCGGATCGTCACCGGACAGCCGTCCATCGCCTCGAAGATTCCTTCGAAGTCGGCGCGCTGCATCGGGAGCAGCTTCGCGAGCGCGCGACGTCGGCCGCCCTCGTCGTGCGCGACGATCATCTCGCGCATCGCCGTGATCCGGTCGCCCTCGAAGAACATGTGCTCCGTGCGGCACAGGCCGATCCCCTCAGCGCCGAATGCCCGGGCCACGCGCGCATCCTTGGGTGTATCGGCGTTGGCGCGAACGCGAAGCGTGCGCACCTCGTCCGCCCACGACAGCAGTCGGCTGAACGCGCGATAGGTCGGCGCCTGCGCGGCGAGCGACTGGCCGCTCACGACGCGCACGATCTCACTGGGCACGGTCGGCAGATCGCCCACATAGACATTGCCGCTCGAGCCGTCGAGGGTGAGGTAGTCGCCCTCGTGTACGACCGTCGTGCCGACGGTGAACCGGCGCCGTTCGTCGTCGACGGCGATCGCGGACGCACCGACGACCGCGCACTTGCCCATGCCGCGCGCGACGACGGCCGCGTGGCTCGTCATACCACCGCGCGCGGTGAGGATCGCTCGCGAGGCGACCATGCCGTGGAAGTCCTCGGGCGTGGTTTCCTCTCGCACCAGAATCACCGCCTCTCCTGCTGCCGCGCGTCGCTCGGCGCTGTCAGCGTCGAACACCGCGGCGCCGCTCGCGGCACCGGGACTCGCCGGGAGCCCGGTGGCGATCGGGTCGGCGCGAACGCTGCCGTCGATGACCGGGTGCAGCAGCTGGTCGAGGTGCGACGGCTGTACGCGCGCGACCGCCTCCGCGCGCGTGATCAGCCCCTCGCGCACCATGTCGTCGGCGATGCGCACCGCAGCGGCCGCCGCGCGCTTTCCGGTGCGCGTCTGGAGGAGGTACAGCTTGCCGCGCTCGACCGTGAACTCGATGTCCTGCATGTCGCGAAAGTGCGACTCGAGTCGCCGCTGCGTCGCGAGCAGCTCGTCGTAGGCGGCGGGCAACCGCGCAGCCATCTCGCCGATGCGGAGCGGCGTGCGGATGCCTGCGACGACGTCCTCGCCCTGCGCATTGACCAGAAACTCGCCGTAGAACGCGCGCTCGCCGGTCGAGGGATCCCGCGTGAAGGCCACGCCGGTGCCCGAGTCGTCGCCCATGTTGCCGAAGACCATCGCCACCACGTTGACCGCGGTGCCTAACGTATCGGCGATGCCGTGCACGCGCCGGTAGTCGACCGCTTTCTTGAGGGTCCACGAACTCCAGACCGCGCGGATCGCGCCCCAGAGCTGCGTCTCGGGGTCGGACGGGAACTCGGCCCCGGTCGCCGCGCGCACGAGCGCCTTGTATTCGGCGACGAGCGCGCGGAGCGCGTCCTCGGGCAGCTCGGCGTCGGACGCCGCGCCCGCGCCGGTGCGCTTCGCGGCGAGCTGCGCTTCGAACCGGTGTTGTGGCACGCCGAGCACGACGTCGGCGTACATCTGGATGAAGCGGCGGTACGAATCGAACGCGAAGCGCGCGTCACCACTCTGCGCCGCGAGTCCCTCGACGGCCGCGTCGTTCAGCCCGAGGTTGAGGATCGTCTCCATCATGCC
>DASWUT010000262.1:0-3903 GCA_036401455.1 Gemmatirosa sp.
TGACGGGGCGCCGCGCGCCGGACAAGCTGCGGGCGACCACGCACGTCCCGCCGACGCTCACCGCCTCGCCCATGCCTCGCGCTTCCCGGTTCGCCGCCCTCGCCCTGGCAGCCGCCCCGTTGCTCGCCGCCACCGCCCACGCGCAGGGCGCACGGCCGGCCGCGCGGCCGGTGACCCGTGGCAACGGCGTACCACGCGCACTCGTCGGCGCCAACGCGCCGCAGCGCGCGTGGTGGAAGGAGGCGGTCGTCTACCAGATCTACCCGCGTTCCTATCAGGACACCAACGGCGACGGCGTCGGTGATCTGCGCGGCATCATCCAGCACCTCGACTACATCAAGTCCCTCGGCGTCAACGTCGTCTGGCTCAATCCCATCTACGGGTCGCCCAACGACGACAACGGCTACGACATCAGCGACTACCGCGCGATCATGGCGCAGATGGGCACGATGGCCGACTTCGACGCGATGTTGAAGGGAATGCACGCGCGCGGTCTCAAGCTCGTCATGGACCTCGTCGTCAACCACTCGAGCGATGAGCACCGCTGGTTCCAGCAGAGCCGTCTGAGCCGCACCAGCCCGTACCGCGACTATTACCACTGGTGGCCCGCAGAGAAGGGTACGCCGCCGAAGCGCGTCAGCTTCTTCGACGTCAATGGCGACGCGTGGCGGTTCGACTCGACGACCAACGCGTATTACCTCCACTACTTCAGCCGCAAGCAGCCGGACCTGAAGTGGGAGAACCCAAGGGTTCGCGCGGAAGTCTACGACCTCATGAAGTTCTGGTTCGACAAGGGCGTCGACGGCTTTCGCATGGACGTGATCCCGTTCATCTCCAAGGACACGACCTTTCCGCCGATCCCGGCCGAGTACCAGGGCGACTACGGGCGCTTCTACGCCAGCGGCCCGCACCTGCACGAATACCTGCACGAGATGAACCGGCAGGTGCTGAGCAAGTACGACGTCATGACGGTGGGCGAGGGTGCGGGCGTACAGATCGGGGACGCGCTCAAGTTCGTCGACCCGGCCCGCGAGGAGCTGCAGACGTTCTACCACTTCGACGTGCAGGGGTGGGGGCGGAACCCGAAGGACGGTGCGTACCCCGATAGCGCCAATCGGCGACTGTCCGACCTCAAGGCGATCTTCACCCGGTGGGACTCGGTGTTCGCGACGCGCGGGTGGGGCACCGTGTACTGGGGCACGCACGACCAGGCGCGGGCGGTGAGCCGTTTCGGCAACGACGCGCCCGCGTACCGTGTCCCGTCGGCCAAGATGCTGCACACGCTGCTGCTGACGATGCGCGCGACGCCGTACATCTACAACGGCGACGAGATCGGGATGACCAACCCGCGCCTCACGCGTATCGAGGACTACCGGGACATCGAAACGCGCAACCGCTACACGCGCATGCAACGCGAGGGCGTGAGCCAGGACTCGCTCCGCGCCTTCGTTCGCGGGCAGGCCGAGGTCGCGCGCGAGAACGGGCGCACGCCGATGCAGTGGACGGCCGGGCCCAACGCCGGGTTCACGACGGGCACGCCGTGGCTCGGCGTGAACGCGAACCACACCACGATCAACGTTGCCGCGGCCGAGCGGGACACGGGGTCGGTGCTGCACTACTTCCGGCGCGCGGTCGCGCTCCGCCGCGCCGAGCCGGCGCTCGTCTACGGCCGGTACCAGCTCCTCGACCGCGACAATCCCGACGTGTTCGCCTACACGCGGACGCTCGGCGGTCGCACGCTGCTCGTCGCGCTGAGCTTCAGCACTGCGGGCGGCCGCACCACCGTGCCGACCGGGTACGCCGTTGGGCCCGCGCTGCTCGACAATCTGGCCGTCTCGCCCGTGCGCGCCGATGCCGGGCAGGGGGCCACGCTCGTCCTGCAACCGTACCAGGCGGTCGTGCTGGAGCTGCAGAAGCGCTGACGTTGCCCAGCCCGGTCGGCAGCTCCGGCCGGGCCGGCAGTTCGTGCCGATCGGGCGCTGACGCGTCAGTTGCGCGCAGATTCGTCTAAGTGCCTCAAACGCAGTGACTTACGTGCGGCGCGTGCAGCGTGCCGCCAAGGCGTGTGGCTTGCCTTCCCTGGTGGCATGCCCCGTCCCACCGGTCTGACCAGCGCCGCCGGCGCGCTCCGCTATTGGGAGCGTCGCCAGGAGATCGTCGCCAACAACCTCGCCAACACCGCGACCGACGGCTTCAAGGGCGACCGCGGCTACGCGCGCCTCGTCGGTGCCGGCACCGCGGGCGAGAGCACGGTCGTGCAGAGCGCGGTCGACCAGAGCGCCGGCAGCCTTCGCGAGACGCACAACCCGCTCGACGTGGCGCTGCAGTCCGGCGGCTTTTTCGTCGTGCAACCCGCGGGTGGCCAGGCCGCTGGCGGTCAGGGCGCTGGCGGTCAGGGCGCAGCGGCGGAGCGGTGGACGCGCGCCGGCTCGTTCCAGCTCGACGCCAACCGGCAGCTCGTCGACGCCGACGGCGCCGCCGTGTTAGGCACGACGGGCCCGATCACCGTGCCGCCCAACACCACCGTCTCGGTTGGCGTCGACGGCACCGTGCGCGCGAGCGGCCCGTCGGCGGGCGACCGCGTCATCGGCCAGCTGCGCATCGAGCGCGCGCCGGCCGGCGCGTCGCTCGCCCACGACGGCGCGACGCGCTTCATCCCCGACGCCGCCCGCGAGACCGTGCCGCCGGCCGACCGCCGCGTGCGCCAGGGCTTCGTCGAGGAAAGCAACGTCACCCCGATCGGCGCGATGGTCGACATGATCGCCGTTCAGCGCGCGTATGCCTCGGTGCAGAAAGCCGTCTCGACGATCGATGCCGTCCGCGGCATCGCGACGAGCGAGCTCGGCAAGCCCGTCTGACCGCCCCTCCCCAGAGTCCCCTCCGTCCATGGATCCCGCGCTCCGCGCCGCCGCGAGCGGCATGATGGCCCAGCAGACCCGCAGCGAGGTCATCGCCAACAACCTCGCCAACGTCAACACGACCGGCTTCAAGCGGAGCCGCGCGCAGTTCGAGGACCTGCTGTACCAGACCGTGCAGGGAGCCGCCGTGATCGGCGCGTCGGAGAGTCAGACGACGCCCGCCGTGCAGGTCGGCCGTGGCACGCGCCTCACGGCGGTCACGCGCCTGCACTCGCAGGGCACGCTCGAACAGACGGACCGCCCGCTCGACGTCGCGATCCAGGGCGACGGGTTCTTCCAGGTGCAGACGGGCAACGGCCAGCTCGCCTACACGCGAGACGGCTCGTTCCAGATCAGCGACCAGGGCGTGCTCGTGACGAGCGAGGGCTACACGGTGCAGCCCTCGATCCGCATCCCGTCCGACGCGACGACCGTGTCGGTGTCGCGCACGGGCGTGGTCACCGCGACCCGCGGCAACGACACGGCGAAGCCGCAGGAGCTCGGACGCCTCGAGCTCGCCCGCTTCGTCAACCCGGCCGGGCTGCAGACCGACGGGCAGAACCTCTATTCGCCGACCCCCGCGAGCGGCGAGGCGCAGGCCGGCTTCCCCGGCGACGACGGGATCGGCTCGCTCGTGCAGGGCTCGCTCGAAGGGAGCAACGTCGAGATCGTACAGGAGATGGTGGACATGATCACCGCGATGCGCGCCTATGAGATCAACTCGAAGGCGATCAAGAACAGCGAGGACATGTCCGAGATCGCCGACAACCTCGTGAAGTGATGCGCCGCCGCTCGCCACTCCTCCGCCGCGCCCTGCGCTGGGCGCCGCTCCCGCTCCTCGCCGCCGGTCTCGCGGACGCGCGCGCGCTCGTCGCGCAGCCCGCGCCGGCGACACCTGCGGCGCAGGGCCCGCGCGCCGCGCGCCCACTCATCCGCGGCGAGACGCTCGCCGCCGCCGACATCGTCGCCGCGCCGGGCGACACGCTCGCGCCACACCTCGTCGGCT
>DASWUT010000263.1:0-26592 GCA_036401455.1 Gemmatirosa sp.
CATTGGTCGCGCTCGGCGTGCTGCTCGTCGCCGCGGGCGCGGGCGCGGCGGTCGTCGCGCGCATCGCGCCCGCGGCCGCCGCGCGCACTCCGCACCTCACCCTTGCCGACGGCGTACGCCGCCTGCGCGCCGCCGTCGTCGGCGACGTGCGCGAGCTCGCCGTCGTTCCTGCGCCCGACGAGAATCCCGTTCGCGCGCGACTCCGCGCCCGCACGCGGCGCGTCGCGCATCAGGCGGCCGTCCAGGCGGCCGCCCGCAACGACGCCGTCGGCGTCCCCTGGTGGGACGAGAACGCCAGCTGGGGCGCCGACGTCGTCCGCTGGGCCGAGCGTTCCGGTGAGCCATTCGCCGCGGAAGCCGGCGACACCGTCACCATCGCGCCCCCGGTGCTCCCGGCCCTGCTCCCGGCCGCGCTCCGCGCCCGCGGCGTCCACTGGCAGGCCACGGGACCGGTCACCCTGATCGGCGACGGCCGCGCGGTCCTCGACGCGCCCGGCAGCGCCGTCATCACCGCGGTCACCCCGATCGGCGTCACGCACACGCCGGTGACCGTGCGCCCCGCCGTCCGCGGCCGCCTCTACCCCGCGGCCGCGGGCGGCTCCGTCGCCGCACGCATCATCGTGCGCCGCGGTACGTCGGTCGACACCGCATGGACCGACGCGTCCGGCCGCTTTCGCCTGGCGCTCCCGGTCGCTTCCGACGTCCAGTCCGACGCGCCCGCCGACGTCCGCGTCGAGCCGGCCACCGCCGCGCGCGGCCCCGATGCGTGGGAGCCGCTCCTGCTCCACGATGTGCCCGCCGCGCGCCTGCACACGTTGGGCATCGTCACCCTTCCCATCCGCTGGACGATCACGGCCGGCAGCTTCGCCGGAGCCGCGGTCCCCGTGCGCGCGGCCGCGGCGCGCGGCTATTGGCAGTTCACGCGCGAGCACGGCGCTCCGGTCGGCTGGCTGCACGACGCCCCGCACACCGTCGCTTTCGACCCCGGGTTCGACCCCGCCGACCAGGTCACCTTCTGGGACGCCGCCCACAGCGTCGAGGACGCCTGGGGCCACGCGCTCTTCGTCCCCTACCAACCGCCCGCGTCGACTGACTCGGTCGGCGCCGACATCGTCGTGCGTGCCGCGCCCGCCCTCCACGCCGAGGGTCTCACCACCCTCAGTTGGGACGGAGGCGGCACGGTGGGCGGCGCCGCCATCGACTTGCGCGTGTCGCGCCCTGGCACCCTTCAGCCCCAGGTCGTCGCGCACGAACTCCTCCACGCGCTCGGCTTCGGACACGCGCGCGGCTGGCCCACGTTGCTCGCCCCGGCCGGCCATGCCCTCGCCCCCGGGCCGACCGTCGCCGATGTCGCGTACGGACAGCTCTACGAGGCGATCTGCCGCCAGGCCCGACGCGCCACGCGCGACTACGGCGCTGCGTACGGATGGGCCGAGGCGGGGGCATGATGCCCGGGGTGTGAGGGCACCCTCACCATCCGCCGCGCGCCAGACTGAGTCAGCCTGGCGCTGCCGTTCACCCGTTCCGCAGGATCGCCCCGAGGATCGACCCCGCCACCGACCCGCCCGACGCCGTCCCCCCGGCGCGCGTGTTGTCGTCGTCCGCGCCCGTGCCGCCGTGCAGGTACATCGACTGCAGCCCCACCCGCCCCGGCCCGGTGAACCGGTTGAACGCGAGCGTGCCCGTACTCGCGAAGAACCCCGTGCTCAGCCCCTGCGCCACCGTCTCGAGCTGCACCGACGGATCCTTGTAGACCCAGCCGCCGGGCTCGACGTCGATCTGCGCCCCGGGCGCCAGCGTGACCTCGAACAGGTTGCCGTACCCGTGCAGCCACACGATGCCGCCGCCGGGCTGGTCGCACGTGAACGTGTCGACGAAGAACCCCGACCCGCCGAACAGCAGGTTCGCCACCCCCTTCACGCGGCGGAACGTGTATTCCACCCCGTTGGTCGCGGCCAGAAACTGGTGCTCCCGCACGTCGAGCGCCTGCCCCGGCGCGAGGTGCATCGCGATCACGTGCCCGGCCCCGTCGCGGCTGAAGCCGATCTCCCCCGGCCCCCGCGCCTCGGTCATGAAAATCGGCATCCCCGCCAGCATCCGCGAGAACGCGCCGCCTAACGATTTCACGCCGATGTCCACCGAGCGGTTCTTCCAGAGCAGCACGTGGTGCTCGAAGTACACGCCCTCGCCCGACAGCTCCACGTGCAGCACGGGCACCAGCTCCCCCTCGATGTGGTACGTCACGCCGGCGTACGTCTCGTCGCGCCGAACGGTGGGGAGCAGGACGGGAACGATCCGCATGTGAACTCCGGAAGTCGGGCGGTGACGGGCCGCGGTCGCGAGCCCCGCAGTAGCGGGCTCCGCGATCGCGGGCGGGCGCGAGTCGTGATTCTACGCCCGAACCACCGCCGCGGCGAGAGCCGTCCCCGCCCCGCGTGCCGTCGACGGCACGACCGCGGCCGGCCGCGTCGCCACGATCGGTGCGGCGTCGGACCCCGCCGGCGGAAACCCGGCCAGCCACTTCCGCACGCACTCGAAGAACGCCGCCCGGTGCGACACTGCCGAGAACAGGTGGTCCGCGCGCGGAAACACGCGCGCGTCTACCGTACCCCGGGGCACCGCGCGACCCAGCACCTCGGCCATCTGCCGCTCGCTGTTGAAGCTCGCGTCGAACGTCCCCGTGAACACGAACAGCAGCCGCGCCCCACGCGCCACGGTCGCCGCCACCTCCGCACGAAACTGTGCGCGCGTCGGGTACTCCCGCTGGAACACGGCCTGCTGCGGGTCCTCGCCGGCCGGCATCGACGCGATGGCCGGTGTCGCCCGTCGCCGCATCCGCCGCGCGATGAACCGGCGCCAGCGTTCCGGCTGCAGGTACCGCAGCGTGTGGCGGCGCAGGTGGTAGCCGAGCGTCGGGTAGGTGTACCCGTCGACGAACACCGCACCGATCACGCGTGCGTCGGCAACCGCCACCGGATGCATGCTGTCGACGCCCGAGCACAGCCCCACGAGCACCACCTCGCGAACGCCGAGCTGTGCTTCCAGCCAGTCGAGTGCCTCGCGCACGTCCGCCATCGCCTGCTCGCCACTCTCCTTCGCTCCCGAGCGCGGCAGGCTGTCGCCCAGCCCCGACAGGTCGAAGCGGAGCGCGTACCAGCCCATCGCGGCCACCGCGCGCGCGAGGTCCACGTACAGCCGGAACGGGCCCACGTGGTGACTCAGCCCGATGTTCGCCATCACCACCGCGCGGCGCGGCGGCGCCGAGGCGTCCGTCGCCTTCACCGGCGTCGGATACGTCACCACGCCGACCAGCCCCCGGTGCGCGCCGAACACGACGGCGCGTTCCGCCGGCGACGATGTGGCAGGAGCCGTGCGTGACGCCGCGGGCGTCCCGGTCTCGTGCGGCGCGTTGGCCATTGCAGAAGACATTTCGTTAGGCATGGGCGTGGACCGCTCCCGCGGCGACTGCACGGGCCGGGCGCGCGATGAAGTCGCGGATCACCCCCGGGATGTTGCGCGCCATCAGGGTGTCGCTCGCCCAGTGTCCGCCGCGCGCGAGCGTCGCGTCGGCGACGTGGCGCACCTCGCACCGCGTCGCGCGAGCCGTGAGCGCCGCGCCGAACGCGCCGTACTCCGGCCCGTCGTCGGCCGCAATCACGAGTACGCGCCCGGGCGCGCCGCACGCCTCGACCGTCAGGTCCACCGCCCCGATCTCCGCCCGCATCGCCGCCGTCATCTCGAAGCCGAGCAGCTCGTCCGACGCGCGGCGATCATCCTCGGGGTAGCGACGGTCTTCCAGCCCCGATCCCTGCTCCGCGTCGAGCCCCGCGAGGTACTCCGTGCCGCGCACGACCGGATCCCACAGCACCAGGTCCGAAACGGCGAGCCCCGCCGCGCACGCGCGCGCCGCGATCACCGCACCGAGCCGCAGCCCAACGAGGGCCGTCCGCCGCACGCCCGCCACGTCCTGCAGCTCCCGCGCGGCCGCACGCACGTCGTCCGCCCACTGCGCCAGACTGCCGTCCGACGACGCACCCGCAGAGTCACCCGTGCCCACGTAGTCGAACCGCAGCACGTGCACCCCGCCGTCCGCGAGCAGCCCGGCAAGCCGCCGGTACGCCCAGTGCGCTTGCCGGTACTCCTGCGGCCCCGGGTAACACAGCACGACACCGGTGCGCCGCACCTGCGCCGAAACACCAGGTGCGGCCGAAGCGGGATGGTAGACGCCGAACAGCTGGCGCCCGGTGTCACCGAAAAATCGAGGAAGCATGCGGGGCTCTGCAGACGTGCGCGGGCAGGCGCCCGACTGCGCTACATGCGCTGCGGCCCGCCGACCTGCACGTACCGTCCGGGCTCGTTCGGGTGGGCGACGAACCACGCCGGCGACCCGTCACGCGAGCGGCCGAGGCGCGCCCCCGGCACGGGCGGCGCACCCGGAGCTGCCGGTGCCGACTCGGCCGGCCGCGCCGGCAGGAAGCCACCCTCCTGCATTTCGGCCACCGCGCTCGTGAACGCGTCGACCACGCGCCGCAGATCCTCCGTGCTGTGGCTCGCCGTCATGAAGCACGGGAACCCGTCGTACACGTGCACGCCGCGGTCGCGCAGCATGTAGAACAGCAGGTCGCCGTGAGGCTGCTCCGCCGTGTAGAACGTCTTCCAGACCGACGCGAAGTGCCGGATCTCGAGCGGCGCGCCCGACGCGCGGAACATCGCGTTCAGCTCGTCCGCGAGCTCGCGGGTCCGCTCGGCCAGCATCCGCTGTAGCTCGGGGCCGCGCGCCTTCAGCTCCAGCAGCACCGCCCGCGCCGCCGCGAGCGCGAGCGGGTGCCGTACGAACGTCCCGGCGAAGTACGTCACCCCGACCTCGGGCACCGACGCATCGCCGTACTGCCACTGGCCGCCGTCGAGCGCGTCCATGAACTCGCGCTTCCCGGCGATCACGCCAATCGGCAGCCCACCGCCGACGATCTTGCCGTACGTCGCCAGGTCGCCGCGGATCCCGAAGTGCTCCTGCGCGCCGCCTGGCGCCGCGCGGAAGCCTGTCACGATTTCGTCCCAGATGTAGACGATTCCGGCCTCCTGCGTGAGCGTGCGCAGCTCGTGCAGGAACTCCGCCGGTTGGAAGTCCGGCCGCCGGCTCTGCACCGGCTCGACGACGATCGCGGCCAGCTCGTGCGCCCGCTCGCGCAGCAGGGCCATCGACTCCGGCGTGCCATAGTCGAGCACGAGCACGTTGTCGGTGGCCGCGCGCAGGATGCCCGGCGCCGCCGGCACCGCACGGTGCGTGCGCGTTCCCCGCACGATCACCTCGTCGTTGATGCCATGGTACGAGCCGCTGAACACCGCGACCAGGTCGCGCCCGGTTACCGTGCGCGCGATGCGGATCGCGCCGAGCACCGCTTCCGATCCCGTGTTGCAGAACGCGACACGCTCGGTCCCCGTCACCTCGGCGAACAGCTCCGCCACCTCCGCCGTCAGCGGATGCTGCGGCCCGACCTCGAACCCGAGCTCCATCTGCCGCTTGATTGCTTCGGCGACGAACGGCGCCGACCACCCGAACAGGTTGGAGCCGAATCCCGACAGCACGTCCACGTACTCGTTACCGTCGACGTCCCACATCCGCGACCCCGTCGAGCGCTCGACGACGATCGGGTAGACCAGCTCCTTCGTCGTCGGCCGGAAGCCGGTGACGGCGCGCGGATCGGCCATCCGCGCGCGGTTCGCGTCGGTGAACCGCTTCGACCCCGCCGTGCGCGCCGTGTACCGCCGCACGAACGCGTCGAACCGCGACCGCTGCCGCGCGTCGAGCTCCGTGTTCGCCTTGTGCGTGATCCGTGGCGCGGCGCCGAACGCCTTCTTCGCGTCGTAGAACTCGCGCTGCGGGCCGGTGGTGACTAACGGTACGGCGTCGTCTGCCGACGTCGTCGCGGCCGCCGGCTGAATCGCCACCGCCGGGGCCGTGGCGGGCGCGGCGACATCCGGCGTGGTAACCTCAGGCGCGGGCGCCGCGGCCGTCGTGGCCACGGTCGCCGGTGCGACCAGCATCGCGCCCGCGCCCGGCGAACCGCCGAGCAGCGCGAGCTGTTGCGTCATCAGGCGCAGCTGCTGCTCGATGAGCTGCTGCACGGCGTGCCCGCCCGCGCCGGCCATCATGACCGGCGCGACCACGGTCGGTGCCGCGACCATCGCCGGCATCTCGACCGGGACCACGGCCGATGCCGCAGGCTGTACCATCGCGACGACCGGCGCAGGTACTGGCGCCGCGGCCGGTTCGGGCGGCATGCTGGCGTCCAGGTACGTGGCGAGGCGCTCGACCGAGGTGTACTCCTCGAGCATCTGACGGAACGTCACCTTCGCGCCGAAACGCTTCGTGACGGCGAGGGCGACCTGCGTGAGCACGAGCGAGTCGATTCCGAGTTCGACGAAGCTCGCGCTCGTGTCGCCCGCGCCGATCTCGACGCCCGACACGGATTCGAAGAGTTCACAGACCTCGGTCACGAGGCGCGGAAGGCGGACGGTGTTCGACACGGGGGAGGGGAGGGCAACGCGCAGCGGCGCGTCGAAACGTGGAGGGAGGGGAGTGACAGCGGAGACGACAGCCACCGCCGACACCGCAGCCGACGCTGGCAGCGGATCGGCCCAGTAGCGTTGACGCTCGAACGGGTAGCTCGGCACGGGCACGCGACGGCGCGTCTCGCCGCGCACGAAGCCGTCCCAGTCGGGACGCACGCCGCACGTCCACAGACGACCGAGCGCGGCGAGTACCGCGTCCCCCTCGCGCGCCGGGTCGCCGGCATCGCCGAGTGATGCGACGCAGACCTGCGTGGCGCGGTCGGTGACCTGCTGCCGCGCGAGCGTCGACAGCGTGGCCCGCGGCCCCACTTCGAGCAGCAGCGCGCCAGGGTCCGTCCACACGGTCCGCACGGCGTCGGCAAACCGCACCGTCTCGCGCAGGTGACGGGCCCAGTACTGCGGATCGCAGGCCTGCTCCGGCGTGAGCCACGTGCCGGTCACCGACGAGACGATCGGCGTCGTCGGTGCTGCGAGCGCGACACCGCGGACCAGTTCCAGGAACGGCGCCACCGCCGGCTCCATCATCGGCGAATGGAAGGCGTGCGACGTGTGCAGCGGCCTGCACGCGACGCCCTCGGCGTCGAGCTCCGCCTGCAGCCGCGCGACGGCCTCGGTCGGTCCGGCCACGACGCACAGCGCGGGGCCGTTCTCCGACGCGATGGCCATCTCCGCCCCGAGCCGCGGCGCGACGGCCGCCGAACCCAGGCGCACCGATAGCATGCTCCCGGCCGGAAGCTGCTGCATCATCCGCCCGCGCTCGGCCACGAGCCGCATGCCGTCCTCGGGCGAGAACACGCCCGCGATCGCCGCCGCGACGAACTCGCCGACCGAATGCCCGACCATCGCCTTCGGCCGAACGCCCCACAACTGCCACAGCGCGGCCAGCGCGTAACCGGTCGCGAACAACGCGGGCTGCGTGACGGACGTCTGCCGCAGCACCGCCGCGGCGTCGGCGTCGTCGGCGAAGAGCACGTCGCGCAGGTCGCGCCCGAGCACCGGACGCGCGCTCTCCGCGCAGCGATCGAACGCCTCGCGGTAGACCGGCTCCGTCGCGTACAGCGACGCGCCCATCCGCGGATACTGCGCCCCCTGCCCGGGGAACGCGAACACCACGCCCGGCACCGCTGCGGCCGCACGCCGCGTCGCGACGCGCCGCTCGTCGCGGGCAGCGAGTGCGCCGGCCGCCTCTGAAGCTGACACGGCGACGACCGTGCGCCGGTGGGCGAACGCGCGCCGTCCTACGCGCAGCGTGTGCGCGACGTCGGCGAGGCATGCCTCGGGGTGCGCGCGCAGGAACGCCGCGAGGTCGTCGGTCGCGCGCTCCAGCGCCGCCTCCGATCGTGCCGAGAGCACGAGCAGTTGGTCGTCGCGCGACGGACCGTCGCCCGCGCGCGCCGGCGCCTCGGCGAGCACCACGTGCGCGTTCGTACCGCCGACCCCAAACGAGCTCACGCCGGCGATCCGCGGCCGCTCGCCGCGCGCCCACGGCCGCGTGTCGCCGTACACCTGAAACGGACTGCGATCGAGGCCGAGGTGCGGGTTGGGTGCCGTGAAGTGCACGGTGCCAGGCAGGCACTCGTGCGTCAGCGCGAGCGCGGTCTTGATCACCCCGGCCGCGCCGGCCGCGATCACCGTATGCCCGACGTTTCCCTTCACCGAGCCGAGCGCGCATGGCTCGATCTCTGCCGAACGGTCGCCGAACACCTGCATCAGCGCTGCGAACTCGACCGGGTCGCCTAACGGCGTCGCCGTGCCGTGCCCTTCGACGTACGAGACGTCGCGCGGCGCGACGCCAGCGTCGGCGTGCGCCATCGCGATCGCGGCCGCCTGCCCCTCGACGCTCGGCGCCGTGAAGCTGGCCTTCGCCGCGCCGTCGTTGTTGAGCCCGACCCCACGCACCACGGCGTGGATCGTGTCGCCATCGCGCACCGCGTCGCTCAGGCGCTTGAGCGCGAGCACCGCCGCGCCGTCGCTGAACACCGTGCCCGACGCGGCCGCGTCGAAGGGACGCGTCCGGCCGTCCGGCGAGAGCATCCCGCCTTCCTGGTACAGGTAGCCGCTCTGGGTCGGGACGGTGAGCGACACGCCGCCCGCGAGCGCGAGGTCGCACTGCCCGGCGCGTAAACTCATCACGGCCTGACAGATCGTCACGAGCGACGTCGAGCACGCCGTATGGATGCTCAGCGCCGGACCCGTGAGGCCGAGCCGGTGCGCCGCGCGTGTCGCGACGTAGTCCTTCTCGTTCAGCAGCATCGCGTTGAACGCGCCGAACTGCTCCACCAGGTCCTGTCGGCGCGAGAGGACCGTGCTCGCGTACGAGTTGTTGTAGACCCCCGCGAACACGCCGATCGGCCCGTCGTGCCGCTCCGGCACGTAGCCCGCGTGCTCGAGCGCGTGCCACGCGAGTTCGAGGAACACGCGCTGCTGCGGGTCCATGAGCTGTGCCTCGCGCGGCGACAACCCAAAGAACCCGGCGTCGAAGCGGTCCACGTCTCGCAGCACCCCGCGCGCGCGGACGTACTGCGGGTCGGCGCGAAGCCGTGGATCGACGGCCGCGTCCAGCTCCTCGTCGCTGAACCGTGCGATCGACTCGACCCCGTCGCGCAGATTGCGCCAGAACGCCTCGAGCCCATCCGCGCCCGGGAACCGCGCCGCCATCCCGACGATCGCCACTGGCTCCGACGCGCCGTCGGCTGGTCCGGTCCCGCGCCGCACCTCGCGCTGCACCTCGGAACGCGTGTTCGCGCCCAGCGACGCGGCCAGTGCACGCGGCGTGCGATGCTGAAAGAAGTGCGCGACGGGGATCTCCACCCCGAGCCGTGCCTGCAGGCGCGCGCGCGCCCGGACGACGAGCAGCGAGCTCGCGCCGAGGTCGAACACGTTGTCGTCGGGGTCGACCTGCGGAACGCCTAACAGCTCGCCCCACACCTGCGCGATCGCGCGCACCGCGTCCGCCTGATCCCGTGCGGCGATCGGTGTGGTAGTCGATGCGGTGGCCGGTGCATCGCCCGCCTGCGGTGCGGGAAGCGCGCGGACGTCCACCTTGCCGTTGGGCGTGAGCGGCAGCGCCGCCATCCACACGAACGCGCTCGGCACCAGGTATTCCGGCAACACCGCACGGAGCGCGTCGCGCACCGCGCCGGTCTCCGGGCGCGCATCACCCGCAGCCACGACGTACGCGACGAGGCGCTTCGGCATCCCCTCCGCCACGGCCCGCGCGACGACTGCCGCGTCCCGCACACGCGGATCACGGCGCAGCGCGGCGGCAATCTCCTTCGGCTCGATCCGGTAGCCGCTGATCTTCACCTGGTCGTCCGCCCGGCCGACGAACTCCAGCGCGCCGTCAGGCAGCGCCCGCACGAGGTCACCCGTGCGGTAGAGGCGCGCGTCGCCCGCGGTCCACGTGTCGCGCACGAAGCGCTCCACGGTGAGGTCGGGCCGGCCCAGATAGCCGAGCGCGACGCCCGCGCCGCCGATGTACAGCTCGCCCGTGTCGCCCGCCGGCACCACCCGCCCCGCATCGTCGAGCACGCGCAGCACGGTGTCCCGGATCGCGTGGCCGATCGGGACCGACGTCCACGCCTCGGGCAGTGGCGACGGGATCGCGTAGCATGCCGCGAAGGTCGTCGTCTCGGTCGGACCGTATCCGTTGATGAGCTGCGTACCCGCGAGCACCTGTTGCGCCCGCCGCACGTGCCGAACCGAGAGCGCCTCGCCACCGGTCAGCAGCTGACGGAGCCCACGCAGCGCCTCGGGCGTCTCGTCGACGACGGCATTGAACAGGCCGGCGGTGAGCCACATCGTCGTCACGCCGTCCACCGCGATCGCGCGCGCGAGTCCCTCGGGCGTCGGCACGCGCTCGCCGTGCAGCGCGCACGTCCCACCGGTCAGCAACGGCCCGAAGATCTCGAACGTCGATGCGTCGAAGCCGAGTGGGGCGGCGTGCAACACCGTGTGCGCCGGCCCGAGCGCGACGTAGTCCACGTCGCACACGAGGCGAACGATCGCCCGGTGCGGCACCTCGACCCCCTTTGGGTCGCCGGTCGACCCGGAGGTGAACATCACGTACGCGCGTGTCTCCGGGCCGGCCGCGCTCTCGATCCGATCCGCCGGGGCGGCATCGAGCTCCGCGCGCGTCGTGACGTCGTCGAGCTGAACGACCGTCCACGTCCCGGCCGGTACGATCGCGGCATGCGCGGCGTTGGTGATGACGACCGGCGCCGCCGTGACGCGCAGGAGCAACGCGAGGCGTTCCGCGGGGTACGAGGCCTCGAGCGGAACGTACGTCGCGCCAACTTTGAGGATCGCGAGCAGCGTGACGACGAGGTCGGGCGTGCGTTCCAGGCAGATGCCGACAGCGACGCCCAGGCCGACGCCACGTTCGCGCAGCACCACCGCGAGGCGGTTCGCGCGCGCGTCGAGATCGGCGTAGCTCGCGGTGGCGCCGGCGTATCGGACGGCTGCGGCGTTGGGCGCGCGGTCGACCTGCGCCTCGAACGCCGCGTGCACGGTCGCGGGCCGGCGTACGGCGTCGGCGGTAGCGGGATGGGTCATCATGCGATCGACTCCGGCGCGATCGGCCCGGCGGTGACCGGGAGCGCGAGACGCGTGTAGGCGTGGGCGTCCGCGACCGCAAACGCGACGTCGAACGTGGTCCCGCGCGCGAACGCCGGACCGAGATCGCGCTCCAGCCGGAGGCGTACGTGCCGGGCGTCGCGATGAAGGTGGGTGAGACGTGCGTCGGTGAAGTCGAAGAACTCACCGATGAGTGGGCGCAGGCACTTGTACAGGCTTTCCTTCGCCGAGAACGCGACGGTCACGAACTCGGTCCAGGCCAGTCGATCGTGGCCCGCAACGTCGACCGCGTCGGCCTCGGGGAGTGTCGTCCGCACGACGTCGTCTGCCCCAGTCTCGTCCAACACACGTTCGCAGTCCACACCGATTCCGCGCCAATTCACGGACGAACCGACCACGGCGACGGCGTACGCCGCGGTGTGTGAGATCGAGCCGACGGCTCCCGCAGGCCACGCAGGCGCACCCGCCTCCCCCACGGGCACGCGCGCATCGGCGTATCCGGCCGCTCGCAACGCGCGCGCCGCGCAGTAGCGGCCCGCCAGCAACGCCGCGACCCGGCGCGGAGCGGCCCGCGTGAGTGCGGGTTCGGCCGGGACGACGACATCCCGCGGAGTCGCGTCGCGAGACGTCGCAGGAGCGAAGCGGACGGCGTGGGCCGACGCGTGGTCCTGGCGGAAAATCGAGGGGACCACGAGGTCGTCGACGACGGCAGCATCGTCGCGCCCGACCATGCGCACGCACACGGCGTCGCTCACGGCGTATGCCGCGCGCGACGACCGGATACCACACCCGTCCTGGCTTTCGTGGAGCGGGCGCAGGTGTGCTGGTGGGAGTGCATGTGAGTGACCGGGGAAGCGTGACGTTGCGCTGCGCGTTAGGCAGCGCTCCCGAGTAGGCGCTTGAGGCGTCCGGACACGCCGGTCGGCGCCACCGGAGTGGCGGCCGGTGCAGCCGCGCCCACGACGTGACCTGCGCTTCGTGGAGTGTCGAGCTCCGCGGCGACCTGCTCCAGCGTGCCGAGCAGCACGACGCGCGGGCTCATGCGAACGCCTCGCTCGTGCGCGACACGGTCGATGAAGCGGAAGCAGAGCAGCGAGTGGCCACCGAGGTCGAAGAACTTGTCGGTGCTCCGAACGCTCTGCACGCCGAGCATGTCCTGCCAGACCGCCGCGACGTAGCGCTCCGACGGCGTGGTGGGAAGCGCGGCGGGGCGCGCCGCCTCCCACGGTGCCACGATCGGCAGCCGCTCCCAGAGCGGCACGCCATCGGGACCGCGCGCGAGCACATCGACCTCGACGAAGCGCGATGGAACCGCCGCCTCGGGAAGCACCTTCCGCACGTGCCGCCGCAACTCGGTCTCCGTGTACCCGGCGCCGCCGGCTGGCACGACGCAAGCGACCAGCTGGACGTCGCCGTGTTCGTCCGGATGGATCGTCACGGCCGCGTCCGCGACGCCGGCGTGCCCGCGCAGCGCCTCGGCGATCGCCTCCACCCCGAACACGCGGCCCCCGCGGTACAGGCGCGCTGGATCGGGCGCGAGCAACTCGAGCCCCCCGTCGGCGCGCCGGCGCGCACGTTCGCCGGTTCGGAAGGCACACAGCCCCGTGCCCCGCGGATCTTCGACGAACCGTGGATCGGCCGCCGGCGACCACACCTGCTGACGCGATGCGGCGTCCACCACGGCGCCTCCGACGTGCAGCCACCCAGGAACACCAGGCGCGACCACCTCGCCACACGCGTCCAGCACGAACAGGCGGGTGCCGGCGAGGGGCACGAGGTACGCCCTGTACTCCGCGCCACTCGCATCGTTAGGCGACGTGATGGTGCTCCAGGCGCTGACCGCGCCGTGGCGGAGGATTGCGAGCACACGACCCACACCCTGTGCGATCGAGGCGAGCAGTTGGGGCGTCGCCCCGTCCGTCACGAGCGCGGTCAGCCGCGCGTCCCCGCCCCATGCCGCCGCGTCCAGTTCGCGCCAGACCTCCCTCGGGGCGGCGACGAGCGTCGCGCCGGCTGTCTGTAGGAACTCGGCGAACAGCGCGTCGTCCTCGTCGACGCCGTCGGGCGCCGGCGCGAGTGTCGCGCCGGCCGCGAGCGAAACGAGCATCTCGAGAACCGCCGCCGGTGCCGCCGGTGAATGGACGGGTACGGCCACGGTTGCCTCGCTCACGCCGAGTCGCGCGACGAGATCCGCAGTGAGCGCATCGAGGGTCACGTGCGGCAGGGCCGTCGTCGTCGGACGCCCCGACGCGTCGACGTCGTGTAGGAGGAATGCGATATCGTCAGGTACGATCCAGCCGTCGTCGACCGCGAGCGGCGCCGCCGGCGCGAGCGCGTCGAGCGTGATCCGTACCACCGGCATTCCCAGCGCCCGCGCGTCAGTCGCGGTCGCGAGCACGCATGTGATGCCCGCGGCTTCCGCGATGGCGTCGTTGTACGCGACCGGGTCGCGCACGTCGAGGAGGAGCACTGCGCCGCGTGCGGCGTGTACGCCGAGGATCGCTGCGGCGCGTGTTGCGACATCGCCGGCCAGCACCGCGACACGCGCACCGGCGCCGATGCCACTCGCCGCGAGCGCCGCGCGCACGGCCTCGGCGTGCGTCAGCAGCTGCCCGTAGTCCACCACCTCGCGCCCTGGTGCCCGGACCGCGACGGCATGCGGACGAGCGACACCGGCCGCGACAATGGACGCGACCACGGAGCGCGACGGCTCGACGCGCGCGGGCGCAACATCGTCGCCAGCCTCGCCCAGGGCGGCACGGCGCTCGTCCGCAGAGAGCAGCGGCAGTCGACCGATTGCCTGCCGCGGGTCGTCGAGCACCGACAGCAGCAGCGTGCGCAGGTGCGCCAGAAATCGCTCGGCCGTCGCGCGCTCGAACAGGTCCGTGCTGAAATTGAGCACGGCGAGCAGGCCGTCGGCCGTGGACATCGTCCAGAGCATCAGGTCGTTCGTCGCCGCGGTCTGCGGCATGTGCACCTGCTCCACCCGTACACCCGCCGCAGCGCGCGGCCGCGTCCGAGCGTCCTGCATCGAGAACAGCGCGCGCAGTGGCGGCACCTTGCCCCCGAGCAGCTCGAACGGCATGTCCTGGTTGCCGAACGCATCGAGCGTGACGTCACGAACTCGGCCTAACAGGTCGGTGAACGGGGCTGCCGGGTCGACGTCGAACCGCAGCATCACGGTGTTCACGAACGCCCCGATCACCGGCTCCGTCTCGGGCCGAGTTCGCGCGCGCACCGGGGTTCCGACCAGAAGATCGCGCTGACCGGAGTACCGATGCAGGAGCGTGTTGTACGCAGAGAGCAGGACGATGAACAGCGTCGCCCCGTGCGCGTGGGCGAGCGCCGTGAGCCGGTCCACCTCGTCGGGCGTGAACGCGACTTGAACGCGGTCACCGGCGTACGTCGGCTGCGCGGGGCGCGGCCGGTCCGCGGGCAGCTCTAGCGTCGGCAGGTTCTCGCCGAGGTGCGAGCGCCACCACGCGACCTGGCGGTCCATCTCCGGCGACGTCAGGTACGACTGCTGCCACGCCGCAAAATCCCCGAGTGTGATGGCGAGTTGCGGCAGCACGGGCGCGCGTCCGACGAGGCGCGCCTCGAGCAGCTCACAGAATTCGGTGACGAAGATGTCGAACGACCACCCGTCCCAGATCAGCCCGTGTCGCACGCTGTAGAACAGGTGCTCGCTTGGCGCGATCGCGATGAGCGTGGCGCGAAACAGCGGTGCGACCGTCAGGTCGAACGGCGTAGCTCCCTGCTCGGTGACGTACGCGGCGATCGCTGCCGTGCGGGCTTCGGGCGCGAGGTGCGTCAGGTCGATGCGCGTGAGGCGCACCCGAGCGTCCGGGTCGACCACCTGAACGGGCACGCCGTCGATCAGTTCGAAGCGCGTGCGCATCTGGTCGTGTCGGCGAACGAAATCGTCGAGCGCGCCCTCGACGGTGGCCGCATCGACGTCACCGACGAGCCGCCACGCGGCGGCATGGACGTGCGTCGCCGCGGTCGCGGGATCGAGCTCTTCGAGCCGCCAGATCCGATGCTGCAATGCCGTGAGCGGCGCGCGCGTGCGGGTCGGATCGTGAGGGATCTGCGACGATCCGGGTGCCCGCGCCACGTCGCCGGCCGTCGCGCTCGTCGCCTGCACGACGAGCTCCGCGAAGCGCTCCACCGTCGGCGCCTCGAAGATGCGGCGGTACGGCAACTCGACTCCGTGGTCGCGGCGCAGACGCCCGAGCACCTGCGCGGCCATCAGCGAGTGTCCGCCTAACTGGAAGAAGTCGTCGTACGCGCCGATCCGACCGACGCGCAGGGCGTCGGCCCACAGATCGGCGACCAGCCGCTCGGCCGGCGTCCGCGGCTCGACGAACACGTTCCCGGAGGATGGGACGAGCGCCACCGCGTTCGCCTGTGGGGCGGGAAGCGCCGCGCGATCGGTCTTTCCGCTCGGCGTGAGCGGCAGTGCGGTGAGGCGGACGAAGGTTTGCGGGATCATGTAATCCGGCAGCGCCGCCCGCAGATGGGCGCGCAACTCGGTGTCGTCGGGCGCCGTAGCTGACGGCCCAGACGCGTCGTCGGTGCCCGCAGCCATCGTCACGTAGGCCACCAGACGGCGGTCGTCCGGCCGATCCTCGCGGACGATGACCGCACAGGCGCCAACGCCCGGGCACGTACCGAGCTGGGTTTCGATCTCACCGAGCTCGATGCGGTAGCCGCGGAGCTTGACCTGATGGTCGTTGCGGCCGAGGCACTCGAGCGTGCCGTCGGCGAGCAGTCGGACCACGTCGCCGGTGCGGTACATGCGCGCGCCCGACTCACCCGCGAACGGATCCGACAGGAACCGCTCGGCGGTCAGATCTGGGCGGCGCAGGTAGCCGCTCGACACGCCGACGCCGCCGATGAACAGCTCGCCCCGGCCGCCGGCCGGAACCGGCTGCTGCCGCGCGTCGAGCACGTACGCGCGCGTGTTGGCGATCGGCCGGCCGATCAGCACGCGGGCGATCGGTGCTTCGACGCGCCAGAACGTCGACCAGACCGTTGTTTCGGTCGGCCCGTAACCATTCCACACCTCGCCAGCGCGCGCGCAGATCGCATCGCCGAGATCGCGCGGCATCGCCTCGCCGGTGCAGACGAGACGCAGATGCGGTCCGCCTTCCCAACCGGCCGCCAGCAGCAGCCGGTACGTCGCGGGCGTCGCATCGATGAACGTGACACCCGCGCGCTCGACGAGCGCGCGGAGTTGCACGCCGTCCGCGGCGACCTCACGCGAGGCGAGCGCCACGCGCGCGCCCACGGTGAGCGGCAGGATGACTTCGGAGACTGCGATGTCGAACGAGAGCGTGGTGATCGCGAGCACGACATCGTCGGCCGTCATGCCGGGCGTCTGCTGCGTCGAGAGCAGAAGATTGACGACCGCGCGGTGCGGTACGACGACGCCCTTGGGTCGCCCCGTCGAGCCGGACGTGTAGATGACGTACGCCGGCCCGTCGGGCTCGGCTGCGTCCGTGTCGGTCGCGAGGGGCAGGGCGGGGAGCGCGGCGATCGCCGCGGCGTCGGCGCCGTCGATCGACACGACCGGCACGGCGGGGCGCCCGGCGGTCAGCGGGGTGTCGACTCGCACCGATTCCTGCGTCAGCAGCAGCGCGATCTGCGCGTCGTCCGCCGCGTACGCGAGCCGGTCCACCGGGTGACCCGGGTCGAGGGGTACGTACGCGCCGCCTGCCTTGTGCACGGCGAGCACCGCGACGAACATCTCCGCCGTCCGCTCGAGGCAGAGGCCAACGAACGCACCGCGCTGGACGCCGCGTGCGCGCAGGTGCCGCGCGAGCTGGTTCGCGCGCGCGTCGAGCTGGCCGTAGGCGAGCGTACGCGTACCATCGTCAACCGCGATGGCGTGAGGCGTACGCGCGGCCTGCTCCTCCACGAGCCGGTGAACGAGCGGGCTGGCGGGGAGGGCGACGATCGGCCCGACGGCGGTCGCCTCGCGCGCGTCCGCGCTCGTGAGGGGGAGCGACCCGACCGTCGCGGTGTCAATCGCGCCGTCCGCGGCCACACCTTCGAGCAGGCGCTCGTACGCGGCGAGCCACGCGCGCACGGTAGCCGCGTCGTACAGCGCGGTGTTGTACTGACACTCGAGCGTGACGGTGCCATCGAGTTCGACCGCGTTGACGAAGAGGTCGAAGTTCTCGCGGCAGCGCGGCACCGCATGCAGCGTCGCCGTGAGTCCGGCGAACGGCATCGCCGCAGCGCCGAGTCCCTTGTCGACGTTGAACGCGACCGACACGAGCGGCGGCCGGCCGGGATCGCGCGCGAGCGGCAGTCGCTCGAGTAGACTGCCGAGCGTCACCGCTTGATGTTCGTGCGCATCGAGCACCTGCCGTCGTGCGTGGGTGAGCACGTCGCGCGCCGGCGTGTCGGCCGTGAGGCGGAGCCGCACCGGGAGCATGCTCACGAGGTGGCCTACCAGCCGCGGCATTCCGCAAGCGGGCTGTCCCGCGGTCGGCACGCCGACGACGAGGTCGTCGCCGCCGCCTAACCGGTTCAGGAGGATGCCGAAGGCGCCGAGCAACGTCGCGAACTGGCTCGCGCCGGACCGCGCGCCGGTACGCGTCGCGCGACGGACGAGATCCGCGCCGAGGGTGTGATCCACGCGCTCGGCGGCGTACTGGCGCGAAGCGGGCCGGGGGCGGTCCGTGGGCAAATCGAGCACGGGCGCGCCGGTCGCGAACTGCTCCAGCCAATAGCGTTCGGCCACGTCGGTCGCGGCACGCGCGTCCGGGGCCGCCGAGGCGCTCGCGTACGTCGCGAACGAGTCGGCCGGCGGAAGATCCACCGCGCGCCCCTCGCACCGCGCCGAGTACGCGGCGGCCAGCTCGGGCACGATCACACCAAACGACCATCCGTCGCACACGATGTGGTGCGCCGAAATGATCAGCACGTGATCGTTCGCGCCGCACCGTGCGAGATCGAAGCGGACGAGCGGACCGTGGAGCAGGTCGAAGGGAACCGAGACGACGTGCGCGCGGAGGGCCTGCCACGCCGCCGTGCGTGCGGCGTCGGAGAGCGTACGCCAGTCGTGACGCGCGACGGGCACGTCTGCCTCGGCCTCGGCGACCGCGATCACCGTGCCATCCGCGGAGAACGTCGCGCGGAGCGCCTCGTGGCGCGCGACGACGTCGCAGGCCGCGCGCACGAGGGCGTTCTCGTCGAGCGCGCCGCGGAGTCGTACCTCGACGGCCTCGTTGAAGGCGAGCGACGCTTCCGGGCCCATCCAGGTCGCCGCCCAGATCTCGCGCTGCGCCGCCGTGGAGGGGACGGCGGTCGCGAGCGCGGGACCGGCGAACGGGTCGAAGTCGTCGGGCAGAGCGAAGCTGTCGGGTGCGATGGCAGTAGTCACGAACGTTCTCGAAGATCGACGGCAGGTCAGCGAGCGGGTACGCGCGACACGCGCTCGCCGCGCGGGCGGCACAGCGTGCGAAGCACGACGAGCACGAACTTCGGATCCTGGATCAAGTATCGGCGCCACAGACGGCGCGGCTCCTGCGCCAGTCGGTAGGCCCACTCGAGTCCAACGCGCGACATCCACGCGGGCGAGCGGCGGAGCGCGCCGGCGAGGAAGTCGAGGCTCGCGCCGACGCCGACCGCGACCACGGGACCCATCGCGGGAAGCGATCGCGCGATGAACAGCTCCTGCTTGGGCGCGCCGAGTCCGACGAACAGGAGGTCGGGCCGCGCGGCGCGGATGCGCGCGATGACCGGCGCGTCGAGCGCGTGATCGGGCGTGCTCGAGATGCGTGCGTCATCCGTGCCGACGACGTTCACGCCGTGATCCTCGCGCAGTCGTCGCGCGGCCTCCACGGCGCTCCCAGGGCCGCCGCCGAGCACGTAGACGCGCCATCCGCGGCGCGCGGCGAGCTGCGCCATCGGCAGCAGCATGTCGGAGCCCGACAGCTTCTCGGGTACGGCGGGCCGCAGCAGGCGCGATGCCCAGACGAGCGGAACGCCGTCGGTGAGCGAGAGGCTCGCCTGGGCGTACGCGTCGCGGAAAGCCGCGTCCCGTTCGGCCATGACCACGTGATCGACGTTGGGCGTGAACACCGACCCGCCCTCGCCGCGCGCGACCAGCGCGTCCAACGCGTCGATGGCCTCGCCGCGCGTGAGCACGTCGACCCAGAGTTGGCCCAAGCGGAGCCGCGCGCGCGTTGGGACGGGCGCGGGGGGCGCGTAGACCGGCGGTGCGTAGGCGGGCGGTGCGTAAGCTGGCAGCTCGTAGTCCGGCGCCGCCTGTACCGTGGGGATGTAGCGCGTCGGGGTCGGCGTGAGCGCCCTGGCGGCGGTCATCGGTCGCGCACCGTGACGCTGCCGACGAAGTGCGGCTGCCCAACGGCGGCGACCGTGCGGCGTGCTTCGCCTGCGGCGCTCGTCCCGAGCGGGACGACGAGCAGCGCTGCGTCCGCGGCCCGCGCGAGCGGAACGGCCGGCGCCCTGACGAGCGGCGACGCGAGCACGAGGAGAACGCGCGCGCCCTCTGCCGCGCGGGCACCTACGGCGCCGGTCACGGCCTGAACATCCTCCGGGCCGGCGCGTTCCGCATCGAACACCTCGACGGGGCTCGCGTGGTACGCGCGCGCGGCCTCGGCGAGGCGCTCGGCCAGCGGCCACGCGGACGCCCCCGGCTCGGCAGGCACGAGGGCGAGCGATCCCCACCCGTGCCGCTCGAGCGTGAACCAGAGATGCGCCCATTCATCGGCGTAGGCATCGGGCGCGTCCGCGCTAGGCGCGCTCGCCGCCGACGCGCCGGTCTCGGGTTCGCCTAACGATCGGGTGCGCGGTTCGATCGACATCATGGGTGGTAAGTTCCAGAGATGTGCGGTGTTCGCGGCGCGCGCTCTGCCGCCGGGGTGACCGGGGTGGCGGCGACTACAGGTGTGCGCGCCGTGCGCACCCACGCGTCGCCGCGCGTCCGTGGGCGCAGGGCGACGGCGAGCTTCCACACGGCGTACGCGGGCCCCCACGCGAGATCGAGCAGCACGCGTGGGCCCTGACCGGCGAGCGCCGCCCCGCGGGCGACATACGCCGCGAGACAGACGAGCACCGCCCCCCATGTCGCAACGCCGATCACACCCGCCCACCCCAGCAGCGTGACCGCGACCGCCGTCGCGGTGCCCGTGAGGGTGACGGCCACCAGCGTGGTCAGGGGTGGCACGAGCAGGTCCGCGGCGAGGTCGAGCGGCACGCGATCCTTGCGCGCCCACGCCGCCCGAACGAGTGTCGGCACGTGGCGGCGAACCAGCTCCGCCCGCCCGGCTTCCCACCGTTCACGCTGCGTCTGGGCGGCCTCCGCGGTCGCCGGCATTTCACCCAGCACCGTGGCTTCGGGGACGTAGGCGACGCGCACGCCGGCCGCGCCGAGCGCGATCCCGTACTCGACGTCCTCGACGCGCGAGAACGCCTGGTGCGGGTGGCGGCGTAGCGTGTCCACGCTGAATCCCATCCCGTTGCCACGCAACCCGCACGAGAGCCCGAGCCGCTCGCGGCCGAGCGAGCGCGTCGTGTGATAGCAGGCGAAGGCGACGGCCATGAGTCGCGTGCGCCACGACGCGTCGGCGTTGCGCACGCCGTACTCCGCTTGGACCGACGCCTCGCCGGCGGCGAAGCGGGACGCGAACGCGCGCAGCAAGTTGGGCGAGACGACGGTGTCCGCGTCGACGACGACGACCGCGTCCGCCACGCCCTCGGCGAGGCACGCCTCGTACGCATGTGCGAGCGCGTAGCCCTTGCCGCGCCGGGTCGCATCGTGCCGTTCGAGGACGCGGGCACCAGCGGCGCGCGCCCGCGCTGCGGTGTCGTCGGTGCAGTTGTCGGCGACGACGATCACGCGGTACTGCGCGCTGGGATAGTCGAGGGCGAGGAGACTGGCGACGGTGGCGCTGATTCCGGCCGCCTCGTCGTGGGCCGGGACGATCACGTCGAAGCGGACCGCGTCGTCGGCCGTGGGTGGGGTGATCGGCCGGGCTACGGCGGCGAGCAGGGCGAGGTAGCCCGACGCCGCCAGCACGGGGGTGCCCGCGACCGCGAGCACGCCGTCGACGAGTGCGGGCATCATGCGCGCGCTCCGCTGCGCGGTGCCGACGCGCCAAACAGCCGCGTGCGCTGCGGCCACGCGCCGGTGCCCACCGCGAGCTGACCCGAGGCGGCGAGCGCCACGGCCAGCATCCCCTGGGTGGTCCAGGATTGCGTGCCCATGTCGGCCCACGCCTGAATGACGAAGGCGACGAACGTGGCGAGCGCGCCGTAGGCGACGGCGCGGTCGAGCGGCGTGGTCGCGAACATGCGCGCCCGCGCGGCGAGGAAGACGCCCATGGCGATCGGAAGCCAGAGAAGGGTGAAGCCCACCAGCCCGCCGATGCTCCACATCCAGAGCACGCTGTTGTGCGCGACATAGCGGTACTGCGGGAAGACCTTCGAGATGTCGTACGCGTGGACGACCTCGACGTATTCGTGGCCCCAGCCCGACCCGACGAGCGGGTTGCCGTGGAGCGTCGTGATGAGGTTGAAGTTCTCGATGTCGCGCGTGAGGCTGGACGCGTCCTTCTGCGTCACCACGGACATGAGCTTGGCGGCGGGAACGAACACCGACCCGGTGCGGTTGCGCCCGACCGCGACGTACAGGCTGAGTACCGGCAGCGCCGCGAGACCCGCGAGCGTGACCGCGCGTCGCGCGCGCCGCGGTAGCGTGGCGTAGAACATCGCCGCCGCCGCGAGGAGCGTGAGGTAGGCCGTTCGGCGGTTGTTGATGACCAGTCCGAACAGCGTCCACCCGGCGAGCGCGCTCGCGAGTGCGATGAGCCTAACGCTGGGGCGGTAGTACGCGGCGCCGAGCCAGACGGCGAGCGAGACGACGAAGAGCACGGAGTCGGCGTGGCTCGTGACGGTGGCTGGAACCACACCGAGCGGGCGGGCGATGGCGAGGTAGTAGTACGCGCCGATGACGATCTTCGCGCAGGACGTCGTGGCCGCGAGCCCGGCGAAGACGGCGGCGTCGCGTGCGCCGCGCATGGTCGCGCAGAAGAGCAGCGCGAGCACCGGCATCCAGAGCAACTGACGGAACTGCCACAGCGACTGCCGCACGTCGCCACCGCGCGCCACGCCCCAGAGTTCCATGGCGAGCACCGCTCCGAGGTTGAGCACGAGCGCGAGGACGAGCGGGCGCGCCGGCGCGATGCGGCCGGCTGCGTCGGTTCGGTCGCCGGCGAACGCGCGCACCGCGACGAGCGCGATGAGCACGAGCGCGAGCAGCTCGAATCCGGAGATGCGTACCGCCTCGACGCCGATCAGCTTGTTGAGGTTCTCCGTCAGCAGAAGCTGCAGCGGGTAGACCGGCGAGTGCCAGAAGTCGACGTCATCCGGCAGGCGGCTCGGCGCGATGTCGGCCAGGATCACGAGGGCGAGCCCCGCGAACAGCGGAATGCGTGCGGGCAGCGTCAGGACCGCGTAGGCGGCCACCACGAGCAGCACCGGAAGCGCGCCGAGGAGTGGGTTCGCGGTCGCGAGCAGAACGGCCACGGAGGCTGCCACGGTCACACCGACGACAGTGACCGATGTGAAGTCGGCGCCCTTGCGGGGCGCCGATGCGCGTCGGGGGATCGCGTCCCCGGCGAGAGCCGCGGCCGCGTTCACGGCGGGGGCGCCTCGCCGAGCACCGGAAGGCCGACGAAGCGCGACACCTGCCACGCTTCGACGAGGCGCCCACCGGCGAGGTCGACGGCGACCGCGGCGAAGCCCGCGAGGAGGATCGCGACGACGAACCCGCCGACGAGGACGAGTGGTACGTTAGGCCGTGCGAGGCGGGTCGGAAGCTGCGCCGGGGTGATGACGGTGTAGCGGTACTTGAAGGCCGCCTTCGCGGTCTCGAGCTCGATGCGCGCGGCCTCGAGGCGGTCGAGGAGATCCTCGTAATCGGCGACCGCGATCTTCAGGCGCGACCGGGCGTACGTCAGCCGCGGGTCCTCGAGCGTGTCGACGGGTGCCGCGAGGCGCGCGAGGGCCGCGGTGGCGAGACTCGCCTCGGAGCGCGCCGGGCTCTGCACCGCGTCGGCCGCCGAGCCGCCGGCCGCGGCGACGCGCGAGGCGAGCTGCTGTTCGGCTGCGCGGCGGGCGGCGAGTTCGGGCGGCTCGACGGCGAGCGCTGTGAGGGCCTGCTGCGTGTTCACCACGTCTGGGTGCGCGGCCCCGTGCGTCAGCCGCAGCTCGGCGAGGCGCGACTGGAGCGCGCTCACGCGCTGCGCGCGGTCGGACTCCGCGCTGGAAATCGCCGAGCGTTCGGCGGCCAGGTCGCGAGCGAGCGATGCGGCAGCGGGATCGGTCCGGCGCCGCGCCGTGCCGCCCCACCCGGCAGGGGCCGCGCGAACGACCGCCACGTGCGCCGCGGCCGGCGTGAACTGCTTCACCTCGGCGAGCGCCGTGTCGATCTGCGCGTGCGCCTGTGCGACGTGCGACTCCAGAATCCCGATGCTCTCGCCGATGAGCGACTGCTCGGACGCGTGGCGGTTCTCGAGGAAGTTGCGCTGCGCCGCGTTGACGAGCCGCAGCGCGAGCGCCGCGTCGGGGAAGTGCACGCCGATGCGGACCGTGCCCTCGTCGGTCGTGACCCAGATCTGGTGCTCGAGGTACCCGACGATCTGCGCGCGGCGCTCCGCGGCCGGCGTCCTCATACCGAACGCCGACTTCAGGGCGTCCTTGAGGCGCCCCACGGGCGAGCGCAGGCGCGGCCACGCCTGCTCGAGGCCGACCTCCTGGGAAAGTGCGACCAGGTTCGCCTGGTTCAGCACCGCCTCGGCGGCCATGCGCGTCGGCGCGTCCGACTCGGCGGGCACCGACCGGCGCGGGTTGCCAAGCGCGGGCATCACGAAGTTGCGCTGGGCGAGGATGCTGGTTTCGACGTCGTACTGGCGCGGTGCGAGGATCGCGCCGAGGACGGCGGCAGTGCAGACCGCGCCGAACACGCCGGTGGCGAGCCGGCGCCGGCGGCGCAGCGCGCGGAGCGGAAAGCCGACGATGGTGCGCAGCTGGCCGACGTCGACGACCGGCGGTTCGGCCGGCTCGGCATCCGGCCAGAACACGTCGGGCGAGGCGCGCCGCGGCACGATGGCCGACCCGCGGTGGCCGGTCGGGCCGAAGGCCGGCGGCGGCGTATAGCTGGACGCGACGGAGCGCGCGGTGGTGCGCGGGATGGACAGCATGGGCAGGCCGTTAGGCGGCAGAGAACGCGGGGTGCTCACCCGAGGCGGGGGAGCACGTAGAGAACGGCGACGAGGTACGCCGCGTAGGAAGCGGCGACCCAGGACACGGCGCGCCGGAGCGCGCGGGCGGGTGACGGGTCGCGCGCTGCGCGCATCGGGAGCACGACGGTGGCGACGAGCACCGAGATGAGCAGCAGCTTGCCCACGGCCCTACTCCGCGACGACGACGTCGCCGTCGCGGAGCCGGAACGCCGCGGCGCGCGGCGAGCCGCCCGTGATCGCGCCGAAGGTGAAGCGGATGCGGACCGGCTCGGGCGCGCGGCGCATGACGTAGATCCGGTCCTGGTGCGCGAATTCCGTGAGTCCGCCAGCGTTCGCGAGCGCCTCGGCGATCCCGCTCCCCTCGGTGAGGGCGAACGAGCCGGCGCGGACGACCTTGCCGAGCACGCTCACCGACACCGGCCGGCTCTCGTCGAGCCCGACGCTCACGCGTGGGGCGAGAACGAGGTTGGCCTGACGCAGCCGCTGCTCGAGGTCGCGGGCTACCTGGGGTGGCGTGCGGCCCGCGACGGGCACGTCGTTGAGCAGCGGTACGGTGATGCGGCCGTCCGCCCGAACGCGCGTGCGGGTCGAGATCTTGTCGTTGTCCCACACCTGCACGGCGAGCACGTCGCCGGGGGTGATCACGTATTCCGACGCGGCCGCGGGCGGCGCGTACTGGTCGGACCACACGTAGCGGGGCGCCGACGCGCACGCGCCGAGGGACGACAGGCCGAGGAGAACGAACGCGAGGCGGAAGAGGGCGCGACCGCGGCGCGAGACGGGTGGCAACATGGGCGTGACGACGAGGACGGTGAACGGGGACGTGTTGCGCGGGGCGGACGACGTCACCACGAACCGGCGTAGCCGGCGGTGAGGCCGATGTTCTGAGACCGGACGGTCGGGTCCTCGGTGCGACTGCGGCGCGAGGCGCCCGCGCCAATCCAGAGGCCGCCGGCGATGGGACGGCGCACGTCGGCGAACGAGGCGCTCGTCACCGTCCGCGGACCGGGCGTGGTAGGGATTCGAACCCACGCCTGCTCGACGCCGGCGCGGAGGAGGAGGCCACCGGGTGCGACGCGGGAGTACGCCGCCGCGGCCTGATCGGTGGCGAGAACCTGGCCGACGCCGAGCAGCGGGCTGACGTCACGCAGGTAGCGGACGGTCCAGGTACCACCGAACGCGGCGGCGCCCAACTCCGCGCTGCCGACCGGGGCGAGCGTCGGCGCGTGCTGCGGTGCGGCGTACGCACCGGCGCCCGCGCGCAGGCGCAGCTGCGCGGCGCCAAGGAGTCGCGTATCCCAGCCGAGCGTGGCCGATTCGGCCGTGAGGATGCTGGGGCCGGTCTGCGTTCGCTGGTCGTCGACCGTGAGGCTCACGCCGGCGGCGTTCGTGAGCTGGTGGGCGACGGTGAGCTGAACGCGCGCGCTGGTGCCGCTCGCGAGTGCGCTCGCGTCGTAGCGGATGCGGTCGACCGAAGCGTCAGCGGCGACCGTCGTTCGCGGCGTGGTGCGGTACGTCGCCCCGGCCTGCGCCGTGTAGGTGCGCGAGAGCGAGAGCGGCAGGAGGGGCAGCGTGCCGGCAGTTAGGCCGGGTACCCTTACGCCCGTGTCGCCGACGTCGGGTGTGCCGAGCACGGACGTGCCAGACGCGGCGGATGCGGTGCCCGTGCCAGTCACGACGTCGCGGGAGAGGCTCGTCCGCACGCCGGCCGTCCCGCGGAGGTCGAGCCGCGGTGTGAGACGGGCGTCGGCGATCGCCGACGTGCCGTACGTGGTGTGCGAGAGATCGGGCGCGCCCTGGAAATGCTGGATCTCGCCGTCGGTGGTCACGGCGAACGCGGTGCGGGCGGACCGACGGCCGATCGTGAGACCTGCGCGCGCGCGGGACAGGACGTCGGCGCTGTCGGCCGCGGCCTGGAAACGTGGGTTGCTGACGACCCCGGTCTCGCCCTCGGCCGTGACGCCGACGGTGACGGCGCCGGGTTGCGCTGCCGCTCGCGCGGCCGGGAGGCCGAGCGCGAGGGCCAGCGCGACCGTGAGGCCGGACGCGGGCGTGCTGGCCGGACACGGCGCGCGCACGTCAGCGGCCCTCGCCGGCGTCGGCCGTGCCGACGCGGGGGCGGCGCGCGGACGGCGGCAGGGCCGGCATCGATGCCGGCGCAGCG
>DASWUT010000264.1:0-1969 GCA_036401455.1 Gemmatirosa sp.
CGCCGAGGCTGCGGCTCTCTTGGGGCACGACGTGACCCGAACCGTCGGTGTGGGCTACCGGGATCTCGTGACCCGGGTGGCGGAGAACCTCGCCGCCTACGGGCTCGGTGACGCGGAGAAGCTCGTCGAGGACGTCCAGCAAGAGTTCCACGACCTGTACGTCGACACCACCTGGCCCGCCTGCCCGCGGCACGGCCGGCACCCGCTCTGGTACCACGAGGACGGCTGGTGGTGGTGCGAGGCCGACAGCGTCGCGCTCCACCGACTCGGCGAGCTGCCCGCGCCCTGAGCGCCCCAGCAGCGTGCCACCCGCACCCGCGGAGGTCCGCTTCCGGGACGTCGCGCCCGAGTTTGCCGAGGAGCTGGCCGCGCTGGTTCTGGCCGACGGCGATGCGCAGCTCGCCGAGCAGGTGCTGTCGGCGGAGATCGTGGCGCGGTGCCGGTGCGAGGACGCGTTCTGCGCGTCGTTCTACGCGGCGGCGGCGCCGCCCGAGGGAGCGTACGGGCCGGGGCACGACAGCGTGCCGCTCGATCCGGCGGTGGGGGCGGTGGCGCTGGACGTCGTCGACGGCCGGCTCGTGTACGTCGAGGTGTTGCACCACGACGCGTTCCGCCGCACACTCCACGCCGCGGTGCCGTGCGGGCAGCCGGCGGCGCGGTGCCGCCGAACGAGGCGTTGAAGCTGCCCGGGTATGCAGGGACGCCACGCGGCGGCCCTCGGCTGTGTCGCGCCTCGGCTTCCCCGCTCGCTCACAGCCCGTCAGCTTAACTTGGGCGTTAGGCGTCAACACCCATGGACCGTCGGCGCGTGGTCACGATGCTGGCAGCCGGGCTCGGGGCCGGGACGCTCGGGGCCGCCGCGCTCGCGACGCGCACCCGGCGCGGGCGGGCCGCCCGGGGCGTACTCCTCGACTTCGCGCACGCGCGGCTGTGGTGGCGGGGGGAACGCCGCCGCGTCCCCGGGCACCCGATGCAGTACCTGCTGGCGGCCGCCGAGACCCGGGCGCCGCGCGCGATCCTCCTCACGCTCGACGGCGCCGATCACGACTTCGTCTGGAACTCGGCCGCGTTCATGCGGGCGTGCCGCGGCCGCCCGTTCGCCGTCGCGACGCCGTACATCGTGAGCAACGGCGGCCGCGTCCCCGCCTCGGCGTACCCCTACACGGCCGCCGAGCTGGACGCCGCGGCGGCCGCCCCGCTGGCCTTCGACGTCGCTGGTGTCCGCGCCCTCGTCGGCGCGTTGCGCGCGGAGTTCGGGGGCGCGGCCGTGTACCTCGCCGCCTACTCGGCGGGCGGGCACCTCGGGTGGAAGCTCGCCCTCGATGCGCCGGAGCTCTGGCGCGGGGTTGCGCTCGCGTGCGCGAACTTCGCGGCGCGCGGGCTTGCGCCGGCCGACGCGCCGGCGGGCCCGGGCGAACGCCCCCCCGCGCTCGCGCCGCTGATCCGCGGCTTCCAGGGCGCGCTGGACCCGCGCGCGGCCCTCCTCCGGGCGCAGTGGGACGCGGGGGCCGCGCGCGCGGCGGCCCGCGGGTTCACGCGGGTGAGTTACGAAGTCGTCGCGGACGCGGGGCACGCCCCGTGTGCCGACGCGGTCGTGGCGTGGTGCGCGGCGGACCTCGGCGCGGGGCCAGGCCATGCGCCCTGACGCCTAACGAGGCGTTGAAGCTGTCGAGTATGCAAGGACGCTCCGCTCGTCCGCGGCGTGCGTCGTAGGCAACCTCTAACGCCCTCTGAAAGCTCGCAGCTTAACTGTGGCGTTGGGCGTCGGCGGGCGTGGGTCGTGATATGAGTCGGGTGACTCCCCGCCGGCGGCGGGCGGGCACTGTGGCCGGCCCGGGGTGCGGCGTGTAAGTTCGCCGCATGGGCCGCCACAACAAGCTCCTCGCGCAAATTCTGGGCGGGCGCGCCGACGCCAACGTCGGGTTCGACGCGCTCCGGGCGCTCCTGCGCCACCTCGGGTTCGAGGAGC
>DASWUT010000265.1:0-2732 GCA_036401455.1 Gemmatirosa sp.
CGCCACCCCTCGCGTCACGAGTGTGACGCCGCCCGCCGTCTGGCCCGCGACGACGGGAACCTGCCGCGCCTTCCCGGCCGAGTCGGGCATGAACACGTAGGGCCCCTGCGGCCCGTCCTGCACCGCCGTGCTCGGCACCAGCACGCCCTGCGGCGTCTGGCCGAGCCCGAGCGTCAGCGGGAGGAACGCGCCCGGCCAGAGCCGGCGGTCGGTGTTGGCGAAGCGCGCCTTGAGCGTCACCGAGCCGGTGGTCGTGTCGACGGCGTTGTCGATGAAATCGACCGTGCCGCGCTCGACGGCGCCGTTCACGACCGGGCCAGCGATCGTGACTTCGAGTTGCCGCCCGGCCTGCCGTGCTCCACGCACCTGCGGCAGCACGCGGTCGGGCACGGGGAAGCGCACGAGCACCGGCGCGACCGCGTTGATCGTCACGAGCGGCACCGTGTTGGGCACGCGCACCTGATTGCCGAGGCGCACGTTGAGGTTGCCCGTCTTGCCGCTGATCGGCGCCTTGATGACGGTATAGCTCAGGTTCACGCGCGCCGCCTCGACCTGCGCCTGGTCGGCCGCGATCGTCGCGCCGATCGCGTTGGCCTGCGCCTGGATCGTCTGAGCCTGCGACTGCGTCACGTAGCCCTGACTCACGAGCGAGCCGTAGCGCGCCGCGTCGGCGCGGCTCGCGACGGCCGTGGCCTGGTCGCGCGCGAGCGTGGCCTGCGCCTGGGCGAGCGCGGCCTGGTACGGCCGCGGGTCGATGACGAAGAGCACCTGCCCCTCGCGGACCTCGTCGCCCTCGTTGAAGCGCACCGCGGTGATCGCGCCGGTCGCCTGCGGCTGGATCGCGACGGTCTGAATGGGCTCGACCGTGCCGTTGGTGACGTAGGTGATCGGCACCGTACCGCTCACCGCCGTCGCGATGGTGACCGGGACCGGCGGGTTCCGTCGGGGTGGCGGCGCCTTGCTGCACGCCGCGGCGGCGAGAACGACGACGGAAGCAGGAATGAGCGGACGAAGGCGCATCACCGGGACGTTTCGGAAGTAGTCGAGAGCGGGGTCGAGGCCGGAACCGCGGGGGCGGCGACCGCCGGGAGTTCACCGCGCAGGCCGAGGATGCCGGCATTGCGCGCGAGTTGGGCGAGCGAGGTGGCCCACGACCACCGCGCCTGGGCGAGCTGCGAGCGCGCGGTGGCGAGCGTCGTCTGCGCGTTGAGCAGGTCGACGATCGTTCCAACGCCCGCCTGATAACGGCCAGCGGCTACCTGCGCGTTGCGCTCCGCCGTGGCGAGCAGCGTTTCGTTGGCGGCGAGGCGGTCCGCGCTCTCCTTGAGCACCTCGGCCGCCGAGACCACCTGGTTGACGGCCTGCGTCGTCATCGCGTCGGCGCGCGCGCGGGCGGCATCGGCGGTGGCGTTGGCCGCCTGCAGCGACGCGCGCCGCGCCCCGCCGTCGAACACCGGCACCGACAGCCCGAGCTGGATGTTGTAGGTCATGCCGTTGATCGGCGCGACACCACCGTAGATCTGGTTGTAGCCGGCAGTGCCGGTGACCGTGACCGCGGGCAGCAGCGCCGAACGCGCCGTGCGCACCTGCTGCTGCGCGGCGAGGGCCTGGTCGCGCATCGCGTCGACATCGGGGCGCGTGCGCACGGCGTGCGCGACGAGCGTGTCGACGCGCGCCGTCAGCAGCGCCGTCACCGCAGTCGCGGCGCTGCCCGTCGGCGCGCGTTCCGTGGCGACCGCGAACGGCACGTCGGACCGCGCGTTGATGACCGTCGCCAACGTGTCGCGCGACGTCGAGAGACTCTGCCGCGCGTTGAGCAGGTTGACGCGCGCCTGCGCGAGCGCCGTCGCCGCCTGCAGCGTGTCGGCGACGGTGGCGAGACCGGCCCGGAACAGGGCGACCGATGCGTCCCGGCTGGCCTGCGCGGTCTGCAGGTTCTGCTGCGACGCCTCGACCACGTCGCGCGCGCTCTGGAAGCCGAAGTACGCCTGCTCGGCCTGCAGCAGCGTGGTGACGATGGTCGCGTCGAGCGTCGCGCCCGCCGCGTTCGCCGTCTCGCGCGCGGAGCCGATCTGGCCGGCCCGGCCACCGAAGTCGAAGGCGAGAAACGTGAGGCCGATCGCCGGCGTGAACGACGTGCGCTGCGTGAGCGCCGAGCCGGTGACCGTCGTCGCGCTGGTCGTGCCCGTCGTCGTGCCACCGGTGCCGGTGCCGGTACCAGTCCCGGTGCCCGTGCCGGTGCCCGTCCCCGTGCCGCCGGTGCCGGTGCCACCCGTCCCGGTGCTCGTTCCTCCCGTCGTACCACCACCGGTCGTCCCGCCATTGCCCGGCAGCACGCCCGTCGTGATCCCGCCGCCGGCGACGCCGAGCGACTGCGAGCGGGTGATGCCCGGGTTGAACGAGAGCACCGGGAACGACGCCGCCCGCGCCGAGAGGAACTGCGCACGCGACGACTGCGCGGTCGCGAACGCCGCGAACGTCGACGGATTGGCGCGCAGCGCCGCGTCGAGCACGTCGGCCAGCGTCAGCGCGCGGCCGGCGAGCCCCGCGGGCGTCGCGGGCGCGCCCGGCGCACGCCCGCCGGCCTGCGCCGGGATGCCGGGCACGACCTCGGTCTGCGCGGGCACGCGCTGCGGAAAGAGTGGCTGCGGCCCGATCACGCGCGCCGCGGTGCTCGGTGCGCCGATCGGCGCCTTGCTGTCGAGCGGCGGCACGGGCAGCGGCCCCGTGGG
>DASWUT010000266.1:0-3465 GCA_036401455.1 Gemmatirosa sp.
GCGCGGCGTCGGTAAGCAGCCACGAGCCAGTCGCCTGCCGGCCCGACCGCGTGGACCCGCAGGTCGGGCGCACCGGCGGCCACGGCGCGCATGCGCGGCGGCGAGCCGGTCGGGGGTAAGGCCGAGCAGCGCCAGCACGTCCTCGCGTAATACTACAGTTGCACTTGCCTTGCAGGACGGCGGGGTGACCTCCACCCGGGAGTTGCTGCATGCTGCAGGCCAGTTCCGTCGCGCGCTGGACGCACCAGCTCGACGCGCTCCACGCCCGGCTCGCCCCGCACTTCGCCCGCCCCGCGCCGCGTGCCCGCGCGCGGGCGTACCTCCAAACGGTGCTCGCCGGCGCGGAGCGGCGCAACGGGTGGCAGCTCGCCGAGGCGGCGGGCGAGGCCACGCCGTACGGCATGCAGCGGCTGATCGCCTCGGCCACCTGGAACGCCGATGCGGTCCGCGACGATCTGCGGGCGTACGTGGTCGAGCACCTGGGCGATCCCGGGGGCGTGCTCATCGTCGATGAGACCGGGTTCCTCAAAAAGGGCGACCAGTCCGCGGGCGTCGCCCGCCAGTACAGCGGGACGGCGGGCCGCATCGACAACGGCCAGATCGGGGTCTTCCTCGCCTACGCCAGCGCGCGCGGCCACGCGTTCCTGGACCGTGCGTTGTACCTCCCGAAGGAGTGGACCGACGACCGGCCGCGCTGTCGAGCCGCTGGCATCCCGGACGCGGTGCCGTTTCGCACCAAGCCCGTGCTCGCGCAGGCGATGTTCGAGCGGGCACTCGATGCTGGGGTGCCCGCGGCGTGGGTGACCGGCGACGAGGTGTATGGGAGCAATCGCCCGCTGCGCATGGCGTTGGAGCAGCGGGGGCAGCCCTTCGTGCTCGCGATCAGGTCGACCGAGGCGCTCTTCTACTTCGGCCTCGCGGGCAAGGCGCAGCCGCACGCGGCGACCATCGCCGCCGCACTCCCGGCGGACGCCTGGCAGCGGCTCAGCGCCGGGGCCGGCACCAAGGGCCCGCGGGCGTCCCGGTGGGCGTGGACCGACCTCGCGCGGATCGGGTGGCCCGGCTGGCGGCACGCGCTGCTGGTCCGCGAGCGTCTCACGCCGAACGCGGCGGGCGACCACGAGCGCGCGTCCTACGTGGTGTTCGCGCCCGAGGCCGCGACGCTCCCCGAGGTCGTGCGCGTGGCCGGCATGCGCTGGGCCATCGCGGTGAGCTTCGAGGCGGCGAAGCAGGAGGTCGGCCTCGATGAATACGAAGTGCGGAAATACGCCGGGTGGTACCGCTACGTCACGCTCGCGCTCGTCGCCCACGCCTTCCTCGCCGCGACCCGCGCTCGTGCGGCGCCGCGAAAACAGGGGATCCCTCGCGGCCCGCGCACGGCAACGCCCTCCTCCCCCTGACCGTCCCCGAGGTGCGCCACGTCCTCGCCCGCCTCGCCCTCACCCGCGCGCCGGCGCCGCCCGAGGTGCTCCGCTGGTCCCGCGGGCGCCGCCGGCACCAGTGGCGCGCCCAAGTCGCCCACTACCGACGCCGCGACAGCCAAACGTGAAGTGCAACTGTAGTAGTAATACGAGTTGGAGGGGCGTGAAGGCCATGGCCGTCGGGCGCGAAGGGCGTGCGCCGAGCGGTCGCCAGCGCGGCGACGGTCCGAACGCCTGTGGCGATGCGCTCGCCCCCTGCCCTTCCCCGCGGTCCTGAGTATCGCCGGTGTTCTGCGTGTACGACGGCGCCAGCGTCGGGCAAGTCGTCTCGTCGCCTCTCCCCTGTTTCAGCGACAATCGATCACCCGTCCACCGACGGACGAAACGTCGCGGTCAACAGCCGGTCGCGGAACGCTGCCAGGGATAGAGTGTGCCACGGCGTGCCCCGCCATGGCGCGCATGATTCCCCACGCGGTTACCGGGCGGGCAGGGCGCACACGCTCGGCTGTCCGCATGTCGGCTACTCGACCGCGGCACTCTCTCGATGGGCTCGGCGCACGCCACTCGCTTGCATGGAACGGCGCATTCGATCTGCCAAGGGACTCCCCTCAGCGGGTGCCATCCCGCGTCGATTCTTCGTCCGCAACGTCAGCGTGTTCGTGGGTGGCGTTGAACAACGCTTCGTTTGCGCGGAGTCGACGACGATCTGGTCCTCGGTCCGATGAACGGGACGAGACGCCGCCGGCATCCCGGACGGAGTCGCCCGGGGCCGAAGGGCGAGCTCGGCGACGCGGCCGACAGCGCGCTGCAGGCGCGCTCGCCGCGCGCGCCACCCCGGCATCGCGTACACGGCTGGCTACGCGAGCATCACGATCCGCAGACCGGGATGCAGACACCGGACGCACGCCCGCGGAGCATGCGCGTTTTTGGATGCGTCACCCGCTGATTATCCGCTCGCGCTCCGTTACGGCCTCGTCGAGCAGCCGGCCGGGCGTGAGGCGGAGGGCGGCGGCGAGCTTCTCGAGCGTGGTGAGCGTGACGTTCACGGCCCCGCGCTCGATCAGCCCGAGGTAGGTCCGGTGCACACCCACGACATCGGCGAACGCCTCCTGGCTGTGCCCGGCGGCGGCCCGGAGCCGGCGCACGGCGCGCCCAAGCGCGACCTGTAAGGAGAGCATCGCGCCAGAGTGCGCGACGCACGTGTACTCCTCTACAGCATAGAGATATAGATATCTCGCTGGCTCCGCTGTAGGTTGGGCCTGAGGCCAGCCGGTCGGGGGAGTTCGGGGACCGGGGTCTGGATCCGTCCACGTCCGAGCATCTATCCGCGCGACGGATCTTCCGCCCGGCGCGCGGCTCACCGATGTCCGTCAAGGCCCGGAGACCGTCCACCATGCGATACCACGACTTCGATGTCGAGCGCCAGCTGCAGAACGCCAACGGGCAGCTGCGTCAGATCCGCGACGAACTTGCACTGGCGAACCAACCGCCCGAGGTCCGGGCTCGGGTCCAGCAGGAGCGCGCGGCCAAGGAGACGTCGGCGGGTGTGCTCCTCGTCGCCGCCATATCCGTTGTGTTTATTGGAGGCGCGCTCGAGACGTACATCGGCCCTCGCGCGGCCACGTGGTTCTGGGCGGCGATCGGCTGGTTGCTGACCCGCGGGATCGAATGGGCCATCGTCCTCGCGCTCGGGCTCGCCCTCTGGTCCGTCATTCGGAAGGGTGTACGCGCCGCTGGTCGCGCAGACGACGCGGGGCCAGGACGGCCGGAGATCTGAGGAGCGACGGACCCACGCGTGCGTACTCTTGACCTTGAGCCTCAGATCGTCGACCCGGGCACGGTGCGCGCCATGCTCGCGGACGCCTCGGCCCGAGTCGGCCGGACGCTCAGCGCCGTGCTCGCCCTCGACCCATCCCTGGGCGATGCGGCCGATCCGCGCTGGTATGCGCCGGCCGTGGTAGCGGCCCTGGACGGACTCGAGCTACCGGAGTCCGCGGGCGCGCCGGAGCTGCCGGCGGCTCCCGCCGCGTCGCACGCGGGCCAC
>DASWUT010000267.1:0-1861 GCA_036401455.1 Gemmatirosa sp.
GTCGCGCGCGCCGGATACCGTGCGGGTCGGCGACCCTTTCCATGTGCTGCTGCGCGTCGCGGCACCGCCCGGGTCGCACGTCGACTTCCCGGCGGGCGCGGACAGCGCCGCGCCGGTCGAGGTCATCGACGGCCCGCGCCAGCGCACGGCCGCGGCGCCGGGCGGGAGCGTCGATGTAACGGCCGACTACACCGTCGTCGCGTGGACGACGGGCGCGGTGCCGGTCGCGCTCGACAGCGTCACCGTGCGCGCGGGCACGGTCGTGCGTCGCGTCGCAATGCCGTCGTTGGACATCTACGTTCGCTCGGTGCTCCCCGCCGACAGCGCGCAGCGAACGCCCAAGCCGGCGCGCGACCCGGTCGCGGATTTCGGATTGTGGTGGCTTCGCTACGTCCTGCTCGCGCTCGCGTTGCTCGTGTTGATCGCGGCGCTCGTCTACGCCGCCCGGCGCGCGATGCGGCGGCGCGTCGTCCGGCGGGCCGGGGAAGACGCGTACACGCGCGCGCTCGCCGGCTTCGCCGCGCTCGACCCGCGCGGGCTCGTCGCGTTAGGCGAGGGCGGCCGGCACGTCGCGCTCGCCGTCGACGTGATGCGCGACTACCTCGTCGCCCGCTTTCCGGGGGTGGCCGGCGCGTCGCAGACGAGCGGCGAACTCGTCGGCGCGCTCGCCGCACACGGCGAGGTGCCGGCCGACCCGCTGCGCGCGGTGCTCGCCGCCGGCGACCTGGTGAAGTTCGCCGCCGCGCCCGTGCGTGCCGACGACGCTGCACGCGTCGCGACCGACGCGCGCGGGATCGTCGAGGCCACCGAAACCGCGGTGCGCGCGCGCGAGACGCAGGCGGCCGCCGAGGCCGTCGCGCGCGCGCGCGCCGAGTCGGACGAACGGCGGGCGTACGAGGCCGAACAGCGGCGGCGGGCTGCGGGCGCGCCGCGGGAACCGGACGGCGATCGGACCGACCGCGCGGCATGATCGACACGGGCGGTCTCAGCTTCGCGACGCCGTGGGCGTTCGCGCTTCTGCTCGCGATCCCGCTGCTCTGGGTCGTGGGCCGGCGCGCGCCGCGCGCGGCGATCACCTTCTCACGGACGGCCGCGCTCGCGCGCGGCCCGCGCGCTGGCCGCGGCATCGCGCGCGCGCTCGCGACGTTACGCTGGCTGGCGCTGGCCGGGCTCGTCGTCGCGTTCGCCCGTCCGCGCACCGGCGCCCGTGCCGTCCCCGATTCGCGCGACGGAATCGACATCGCGCTCGTCGTCGACCTGTCCAGCTCGATGCTGTCGCAGGACTTCCAGCCCGACAACCGCCTCGAGGTCGCGAAGGCGACGCTGAAGCGGTTCGTCGCCGGTCGCGCGGCCGATCGCATCGGCGTCGTCGCGTTCGCGGCCGAAGCGCTGACGCAGGTGCCGCTGACGACCGACTACCCGGTCGTGCTCGCGGCCATCGACAACCTGCAGGCGGGTCAGCTGGAAGACGGAACGGCGATCGGGACCGCGATCGCGACCGCGGCCAACCGCCTGCGGGGCGCCGTCGGACGGTCTCGCGTGATGATGCTGCTCACCGACGGCGTGAACAACCGCGGCGCGATCGACCCGCGGACCGCGGCGCAGGCGGCGGCGGCGTTCGGCATCCGCATCTACACGATCGGCGTCGGGACGGAAGGGATGGCGCCCGTCCCCGTCGGGCGCGGGCTCTACGGGCTCCGCTTCGAGGAGCGCCCCGTCGAGATCGACGAGGCGCTGCTCACCGAGATCGCGCGCACCGGGCACGGGCGCTACTTCCGCGCTCGCGACGCGGCCGCGCTCGGCCGGATCTACGAGGAGATCGACGCGCTCGAACGCACGCCGTCGCACGCCAGGCGATACG
>DASWUT010000268.1:0-3302 GCA_036401455.1 Gemmatirosa sp.
GTCGCCGGACATTTCCGGCTCGCGCCAGATCCGCAGCCGGATCAGGTCTCCGGGCCGTGGCGCCAGCTGCGCGATAGTCGATCCCGTGGGCACGGCGGCGGGCACGGTCGCGGACATGGCCGGCTGCGCGAGTGCGGCCGACGCGCCTAGCGCCGCGCAGGCGAGCGACGACGTCAGAGCTGCCAGGGAGCGTGTCACGAGGCGCCCGCCCCCTGCAGCACAGCCGGAATCGTCCGTGCGAGGATCTTGGCGTCGAGGCGCAGGGACCATGTGTCGATGTACTGAAGGTCGAGTTGCATCCATTCCTCAAACGTTGTGTCGCTCCGTCCGCCTACCTGCCACAAGCACGTGAGTCCCGGGCGCACGCTGAAGCGTCGAACCAGTCGTAATTCGTCGAAACGTGAGACGTCGCGTACCGACATCGGGCGGGGGCCCACCAGCGACATCTCGCCCTTCAACACGTTCAGCAGCTGCGGCAGTTCGTCGAGCGACGTGCGCCGCAGAAAGCGGCCGACCGACGTGACGCGCGGGTCGTTTCTGATCTTGAAGGCGTGGCCCGTCGCCTCGTTCTGCTCCTCAAGAGTGACGAGCATACGCTCGGCGTCGGGCACCATCGTGCGGAACTTGTACATCCGAAAGCGGCGCTTCCGCAGCCCGTACCGCTCCTGGGCGAAGAAGATCGGCCCCCGACTCGTGAGACGCACCGCAAGCGCAATCGCCACGAGCAATGGGGACAGCACGACGAGCCCGAAGAGCGCGCCGCAGACGTCGACGAGGCGCTTGAGGGCGAGCCGCCAGTCATCATGCACCATGTGCATGGACACGACGGATACGCCGCTCGTCCGGCCAAGTCGCGGCCGCGCAATCGCGGGAGCGAACGTGTCCGCGAGGTAGCGGGCATGGAGCCCCGCACGCTCACAACTTCCGAGGACCGTCTCGATCTCCTCGTAGCGAGATCGCACGGGCAGCGCCACGAACACTTCGTCGACGACCGTGTGCAGCAGAAACGCGTCGAGCTGCGAGAGCGCGACGATGGGGTAACCCGCGAGTGCCTCGTCCACCCGGGCCTCGGTGACATCCGCGAGTGCAATCAGTTCGTAGCGTTCGCGCGAGGCATGCTGCAGCTCGCGCCAGAGCGCCGCGGCACGCGGACCCGTGCCGGCGATGACGATGCGTCGGACACCAGGCAATCGCGCGCGCGCGCTGGTAATGCGTGCCGCGCCGCGGACCGCGAGCGCACCTGCAGACGTCCCAACCCAGATCAGCGGAATCGTCCAGACGCCGAGCAGCTGCTCGTGGCTCGCGATCGGGAACACGACCGCGGCGAGGCTACCCAGCGCGCTCCCGACGACGACGTTGACGACCACGATCATCGCCCGCGGAGAACGCTGAGCGTCGTAGGCACCGCAGAGGGTGAGCGCGGTGTGCCACCAGACGAGGAACGCACCAATCAGCAGCGCGTTGCGGACGCTGATGTGTAGGGTGAGGAAGTCGGAGATGGTGCTGACGTTCGGCACCTCCGAGAGCGCGACGACCGTGATGACGACCAGCAGCGTCATCGCGAGGTCAGCCGACCGTGTCCAACTCGCTACCCAGCGATCGCCGTTATCACGCCGCAGCACGGCACCCGGCGCTCTGGGGCGACGATCGCGTGCATGCACGGCCGGTTGCGCCATGCCCGGCTCGCACGTGCCCGCGCTCGCAGCGTCCACGAGACTCGCGTACGCTGGAGCGTGGGCGATCGGCGATGTTGGGCTCGGTGATGTGGAGAGTCGTGGCATGATCACTCTCGCGGGGACGGTCACGCTGCGGCTGAGGGTCGCGTGCTCGTCGAGCGCGCGGGCCGGAACACGCTGGGGCGAGGGCGCACGCGACCGTGCGGGCCCGAGCTATGCGCCAGGGGCGCTGCCTGTCGCGGCAGCACGCACCCGAGCGCGGTCGCGGTAACGGAGTCCCGGCCCAACGACGGCCAGGAACATTCCGTTACCGCCGCAGATTCGGCGGGGGGGAGGGAGACTTCGCGACCGGCCGACATGCACCGATGCACGCGAGGTTGTTGTACGTCGAGCCGCACGCCCCTCTGCACGAGGCAACGGCCGGATTGCGCAGTGGGTCGGTCGGCATTCTGAAGAGCTACAGGTCGAATTCCCGGCCGATACCGAGGTGGCGAACGGATGACGTAGCATGACCGCGTCGATGATGCTCGCATGTTGCGATCATATCGCTCGGGTACATCACCACGTCGACGTAAGGCACCACGACGTAAGGCGTCTCATGACGAGCACTTCACACGTCGTGAACCACATTACACGCATCAGCGGTCACGCACAATAGTACAGTTTGTAGGCGTTGCTATGCAGCAATGTCGCTACGACCACGAACCGGTTCGAACATTCGAAACCCGCGGTCGGCCGTTTCGCTGCATGTTCGAAATTGTTGTTAGCTCCAACCGTTTGTGAGTCACGTCGGCCGGTGGGCCTCGACCGCATCATCACATCTGGTGTGCCGGAGCCGTACCCTGGGCCTGGAAGGTTCCGTCGGCCATCGCCAATCCGGTGCATCGGCGGCGGCGCGCGAACCGGAGTCGCCGGCGCCAGTTGGGCAGACTCGCGGCCGCTGGGTCCCCGTTCGGAACGTGTTGCAGATCAACGACTTACGTTTCGCGTGCGCCGCGTACCGTGCGACGGCACCACAGTCCTCGCGCACCTGCGTCGCGCCCGCGCCACACCTCGTCCACCGCGCCAGGTCCCGTCGCGCGATGACTTCAGCGGTTCGGCCATCGCACCGGCTCTGCACGCCCCTCGCCCGGGCTCCCGCTCGGACGACGGTGACCTCCTCCGCCCCACCCTCGGCCGCCCCAGCCTCAACGACCACCCCGGGCCCGAGAACTTACTGCTTCACCGTCCCCCCCACGGCCGCCCCGGCCGGCATAAACCCATCACCCGCCCGCCTCGGCCCGACGCCCGACGTCGATGTCCGCGTGGAGTGGACCATCGCACCGCACGCGTTAGGCGTAGCAATTCTGCCACGCGTATACCAGCACCCGTCACCCGGCGAGGTGCCCCTGCAACGGTGGTAGCATGGGCACCGCCGCACCCCATCCGTCGGGATGTCTGCTGGTGTGAGCCGCCGGCGAGAACGTCCGGACGTTCGTCACCTTCAACGACCGCGGGCCGCGGCTGCGGGCGTCCAACGCCCTCGACCGATCTGGCGTGCCCCTCGGGTCACGGGCAGGGATCACGACGCACATGGCGGTGGACGAGCGGCACGCGGTCGAGCCCGCCGCAGCGGGCGGTGTCGGG
>DASWUT010000269.1:0-2882 GCA_036401455.1 Gemmatirosa sp.
GACGAGCGCGGCCGCCGCGACGACGATCGTCGCGAGCCACGCGCGCCAGTTCTCCCGCCGCCACCAGTGCCGCCAGCGGCGCGCGCGCTCGCCGCGCGCGGAGTGCCCGCGGCGGCGTTCGACGCCGGGAGCGGGAAGGGCCGCGGCTGTCCGCGTCGGCGCATGCATGCGCGCAGAATCTACGACGCCCTGGAGTGGTCCGCGCTCGTGTTTCGCAGCCCTGGATTCGCGCCGCGCTCAGGCGCGACGTCGCGGGAATGGCAGCGGGAGCCGTGTCGTCATCCCCGCGAGGTGCTCGCCGACGACGGGGGATCCACCGCTGCTCGGCGCAAACGCATTTCGCTGTAGCCTGCCCGGACGACCGCGCTCAGTCCGCCGCGCGCTCGTACTGCACCGGCCACGTGATCGTCTCGCCGAGCGCCCGCGCGGCCTTGAGCGGCCAGTACGGATCGCGCAACAGCTGCCGCGCGAGCAGCACCACGTCCGCCTGCTCCTGCTGCAGGATCTTCCGCGCCTGCTCCGGCGTCGTGATCAGCCCCACCGCCCCCGTCGCGATCCCTGCCTCGCGGCGCACCCGTTCGGCGAACTCCACCTGGTAGCCCGGCCCGACCGGGATCTTCACCCCGGGCACGAGCCCCCCCGTCGAGCAGTCGATCAGGTCCACGCCCCGTTCGCTGAGAAGCCGCGCCAGCTCGACCGTCTGGTCCGCGTCCCACCCGCCTGGCGCCCAGTCCGTCGCCGAGACGCGCACCCAGAGCGGCAGCTCCTCCGGCCACGCATGGCGCACCGCGTCGACGACGTCCAGCGTGAACCGGACGCGGTTCTCGAAGCTGCCGCCGTACTCGTCCGTGCGCCGATTGCTGAGCGGCGAGAGGAACTGGTGCATCAGGTAGCCGTGCGCCGCATGCAGCTCGATGACGCGGAAGCCGGCCGCGAGCGACCGGCGCGTCGCGGCCGCGAACGCGTCGACGACCGCGCGGATCTCGTCGCCGGTGAGCGCGTGCGGCACCGGGTCGCCGTCGCGGAACGACACCGCACTCGGCGCCACGGGCAGCCAGCCGCCCTGCTCGGGGCGAACCACCCGGCCCCCGTGCCACGGCGGCGTCACGCTCGCCTTGCGCCCCGCGTGGCCCAGCTGCACCCCCGACACCGCGCCCTGCGCGTCCATGAAGCGCACGCACCGCGCGAGCCCATCCACGTGCGCGTCGTCCCAGATCCCGAGGTCCTCGGCCGAGATCCGCCCCTCGGCCGTCACCGCGCTCGCCTCGAGCAGGACGAGCCCCGCCCCACCCACCGCGCGGCTGCCGAGGTGAACGAAGTGCCAGTCGTTGGCGAACCCGTCGGTGCTCGAGTACTGGCACATCGGGCTCACGACGATGCGGTTGCGGAGCTCGACTCCGCGCTGCCGGAAGGGGCTGAACAGCCCGGTCGCAGTGAGGGTGGCGTCAGACATGGCGCGCAGTTTCGCACGCCGCGTGCGCGCACGTGCGTCCCTGAACGGAACTTCGACGCCGACCCCCGCGCACGGTCGCCCTCGGCGTACCAGGTGTCACAAAACCGTCCCCAGTGAAGGACACGTCAGAAAACATCCGGATCCGCCCGAACCCTGTTCATGCAACACAAGCTGTTGCGCCGCAATCACTTGTGCACCACGTACGACTACGGGGCACGGCATCCGGGCATGGTCCGCAGACTGCTTTGGGAGGGAGCGTCCCACCCGCGCGGCACCGGCACCGGCCGGAGCTCGCCGCGCTCCACATCCGTCAACTGAGTCGCACGATGTCCTATTACTCCACCGCGTCTTCCGCCATGGAGCACGACACCGCTCGCCGGTTGGAAGCGCTCGATCCCTCGCCCGACCGCCTCGCGCGTCGGTTGAGCGACATCCGCCTCGATCACGGCCGCCTCGTGCACGATCCCGCGCCCACGGTCGCCGCATCGGGCCGCGACGAGTCGACGGGGGAGGGCGCCGCCTCGTGCGACGAGCATCCGCCAACCACGGCCACCGGCGCGGTCTCCGCGACCGACCCGGCGCGCATCGCGCTCGACCGCACCTGCCTCACCGTCAAGCGCATCGCGCACGACATCGGGATGCCTCGTGCCACGCTCGAGGCCTACCGGCTCGGCACGCGCCGCATGCCGCAAGCCGCCCGCCTGCGGCTCGGCACCTACCTGGCCGCCCACGCGGCCATGCTCGACGGCCTCGCCCAATCGCTCATCGGCGGCCCGTCGTCGCCGTCGGCCGCGTCGCAGCCCGCCGACCTGTAACGGGTCCGCGTCCGGGTCAGGACCCGGGCGCGGGCCCGTCCGCGGGCCCGTCCGCGGCCGGTCCATCACCGGCAAGCCCGTCCGCGGCGAGCCGCACCTCACGAAACAACGCCGCCAGCGCATCCAGCTGGTAGTGCGCGTTGAGCCCGCTCGGGTTGGGCAGCACCCAGACCCGCGTCGCGCCCAGCGATTCCGGCTGCGGACCGAGCGCAGCTTTTGGACGGTCGAACGCGGTGCGGTAGGCGCCGACGCCGAGCACCGCGAGCACGCGCGGCGCGTAGACGGCCACCTTGTCGCGGAGTGCGCGCCCCCCCGCGACGTACTCCTCGGGGGCGAGCTCCGCCGCCGTCGCGGTCACCCGCGGCACGACGTTGGTCACCCCGTACCCACGCGCCAGCAGCGTGCGCTCCTCGCTCGGGTCGAGCAGGCGATCGGTGAATCCGGCACGGTAGAGCGCCGGCCAGAACCTGTTGCCCGGCCGCGCGAAGTGGTGCCCGGTGTAGGCGGTGTAGAGCCCCGGGTTGATGCCGCAGAAGAGAACACGGAGCCCGGGCGCGAGCACGTCCTGCACGCGAACGTCTGCCCTCCCCGCCGCGAGCAACTCCTCCCGACTC
>DASWUT010000270.1:0-8360 GCA_036401455.1 Gemmatirosa sp.
GGTACGGCGAGGTGCTACACGGGATGGGCACGGTGCGCGCGTTCGCCAACGAGCGCTCCGAGGAGCACCGCTTCCTGCGGCGGACGCGCTGGGCGTTTGCGAGCATCCGGCGCGGCGTGCACGCCGACGCGCGCGTCACCGCGGCCGCCGGCGCCGCCGAACTCACGGCGCGCCTCGCGATCCTCGGCTACGGCGGCTGGCTCGTCCTGCGCGGTGCGCTGACGTTAGGCGCGCTCCTCGCGCTCTGGGGGTACGTCGGCGGCGTGTTCGCGCCGGTGACGTTGCTCGTCGACACGTACCCGGCCGTGCGTAAGGCGCTCGTCGCGCTCGAATCGGTGTTCCGCGTCCTCGATGCGGAGGAAGAATCGCCCGACCTGCCCGACGCGGTGCCCGCGCCGGCACTCCGGGGGCGGGTCACGTTCGACAACGTGCGGTTCTCCTACGGTGGCGGTCGGCCGGCGCTCGACGGGCTGCGCGTCGACGTCGCGCCGGGCGAGACGGTCGCGCTCGTCGGGCCGTCGGGCGGCGGAAAGTCGACGGTGCTGCGGCTCGTGCAGCGCATCCACGAGCCGACTGCCGGGCGCGTGCTGCTCGACGGCCACGACCTGCGCGGGCTGCAGGCCGCGTCGGTGCGGCGGCAGCTCGGTGTCGTGCCGCAGGAAGTGGTGCTGTTCGCGGGCTCGGTCGCCGCCAACATCGCGTACGGCCGGCCGACGGCGACACGCGCGGAGGTCGAGGCCGCGGCGCGCGCCGCCAACGCGGACGAGTTCATCCGCGCGATGCCGGGCGGCTACGAGTACCGCGTCGGTGAGGGCGGCCGTGGGCTCTCGGGCGGACAGCGCCAGCGGATCGCGATCGCGCGCGCGTTCCTCGTCGATCCGGCGGTGCTGCTGCTCGACGAGGCCACGGCCGCGCTCGACGCGGAGAGCGAGCGCGCGGTACAGGACGCGCTGCGCGCGCTCCGGCGCGGGCGCACGACGCTCGTCGTCGCACACCGGCTGAATACGGTGCGAGACGCCGACCGGATCCTGGTCGTCCAGGGTGGGCGAATCGTCGGTGACGGGCCGCACGAGCAGGTGCTGACGGAGTGCCCGACGTATGCGGCGCTCGTCGCGCAGCAGCTCGGGACGGCCGAGCGCGGCACGGTGCTCCGCCTGGCCGCCTGAGGCGCGGCGAGGGACACAGCGGGGCGGAACCCGTGCGGTCGTGCTTGCTCGCTTTCTTACCCGCCGGTATACAAGTGCATGCTCACGCGCTCGTCTTTCGCCGCCCCCCGCCCGGAACACCGCGTCTGCGTGATCGGCGCGGGGTGCGCCGGCATCACGACGGCCAAGGCGCTCGCCGAGCGTGGGGTGCCGTTCGACTGCTACGAGAAGGGCTCCGCGCTCGGCGGTAACTGGCGCTACGACAACGACAACGGGCAGAGCGCGGCGTACCACTCGCTCCACATCAACTCGAGCAAGTGGAACATGCAGTTCTCCGACTTCCCGATGCCGGAGGACTTTCCGCACTACGGGCACCACTCGGACGTGCTGCGGTATTTCGAGCGATACGCCGAGCACTTCGGTGTGACGCCGCGAATCCAGTTCGGCACCGAGGTCACGCGCGTCGTGCCGGTGGCCGGCGCGCACGGGCGGACGGAGTGGGACGTCACCGTGCGCGCCCGCGATGGCGTGGCGGGCGACGGGCGCGAGGAGACGCGCCGCTACGGCGCGGTCGCGGTGTGCAACGGTCACCACTGGAATCCGCGCGTTCCCGACTTCCCGGGCCGCTTCGCGGGCGAGGTGATCCACGCGCACGACTACCGGCGGCCCGAGCGGTACCAGGACCGGCGCGTGCTCGTCGTCGGGATCGGCAACTCCGCGGTCGACATCGCGATCGATCTATCGCGCACGGCCCGCGTGACGGTTTCGACCCGTTCGGGCGCGTGGATCGTCCCGAAGTATCTGTTAGGCAAGCCTGCCGACCAGTGGAACACGCGAACGGCCGAGCTGCTGCCGCCGCGGGTTCGTGCGGCCCTCTACCGCGTGCTCGTCTACCTCACCGTGGGCGACCAGGCGCGCTACGGCATGCCGAAGCCCGCGCACACCTTGTCGGCCGCGCACCCGACGATCAACCAGGAGTTTCTGAGCTACGTCGGGCACGGGCGGCTCGCGATGAAGCCCAACGTGCGCGAGCTCGCGGGCGAAGAGGTCGTGTTCGACGACGGCACGCGCGCGGCGTTCGACACGATCATCTACGCGACCGGGTACCGCGTCACGTTCCCGTTCCTGCCGCGCGAGGTGTTCGACGTGCAGGACAACCGCGTCGGGCTCTACCGACGCGTCGTCGATCCCGCGCTGCCCGGACTCTACTTCATTGGTCTGATCCAGCCGCTCGGGTCGATCATCTCGCTCGCCGAGCTGCAGGGGCGGTGGGTCGCTGGGCTCGTCGCGGGTGACTGCGCGCTGCCGAACGCCGACGTGATGCGGCGCTCGATCGCGCGCGACGCCGCCGTCGTCGCCTCGCGGTACCGCGCCTCCCCGCGGCACACGCTCCAGGTCGACTTCTGGCGTTACGTCGCGAAGCTGGAGCGCGGGATGAAGAGCGGGTCCCGCCGGGCGCGCCGGCGTCCGGCACCCCGCATCGCACCGGACGCCCTCACGACGGTCTGACGCGCTTCGGCCGACTGCCTAACGATTGCCGCGGACAGCTGGCCAGAGCCATGCGGCGCCGCGCACGCCGCTCGAGTCGCCGTGGACCGCGCGCACGACGCGCGTCGCGGGCGCGGGCGCGCCGCCCGCGGCGCCAGACGGTCCGGCACCGGCGGCCGAGAAGATGTTGGCCCCGAGCCCGGCCTCGGCCGCCTCGGCCACGCCCGGCACATTGGACATCCCGCCGCCGAGCACGATCACGTCGGGGTCGAGCACGTTGACGACGGCGGCGAGCGCGCGGGCGAGCCGGTCGTGGTAGCGCGCGAGCGACGCCGTCGCGAAGCGGTCGCCGCGGGCGGCGTCGTCGACGATCTCGACGGTCGTGCGCGTCTCGCCGCTGTGCGTCGCGTGGTCGCGGGCGAAGGCGGGGCCGGAGAGGAACTGCTCGACGCACCCGTGGCGACCGCAGTAGCAGGGCGGCCCCGGGACCTCGTCGCCGCGCGCCCAGGGGAGCGGATTGTGTCCCCACTCGCCGGCGAGCGAGTTGACCCCCGTGAGGCAGGTGCCGTTCACGACCACGCCGCCGCCGACGCCGGTGCCGAGGATCACGCCGAACACGACGGCCGCGCCCGCGCCCGCGCCGTCGCCGGCCTCGGAGAGCGCGAAGCAGTTGGCGTCGTTGGTCAGGCGCACGCGCCGCCCGGTGCGCCGCTCGAGATCGGCGCCTAACGGCTGGCCGTTGAGCCACGTCGAGTTCGCGTTCTTCACGCGCCCCGTGGCCGGCACCACCGCGCCGGGGATGCCGATGCCGAACGGTGTGTCGTCGCCGGCGCCTGCGTCGCGCGCGACGCCGGCGACGAGCGCCGCGATCGCGTCGAGCGTGGGTTCGTAGGCGCGGGGGGTCGGCACGCGCCGCCGCACGACCTCGCGACCGTCGTCGGCGAGGGCGAGCGCTTCGATCTTGGTGCCGCCGAGGTCGACGCCGAGGCGCATGGGGCAGGGGGCGAGGGGGATGCCGCGGGCGAGGAACATACGCGCGGCCCATGCCGCCGGAATCCCCGGCGGCCGGGGATGGCTAGCACCATTCCTGCGCTCGCGCTGCGCGTGCGACAGCGGCCGATCGGGCCGCGCGTCCCGAACTTCACGACGAGATCATGCTTCCAGCCATCGGCTACGCCGCGTTCGACCCGACGTCCTCCCTCGCGCCGTGGCGCTTCGAGCGCCGCGATCCGGGGCCGCGCGACGTGCGCATCGACATCCTCTTCTGCGGCATCTGCCACTCCGACCTGCACACCGTGCGCGGCGAGTGGGGGCCGATCAAGTACCCGCAGGTCCCCGGACACGAGATCATCGGACGCGTCGCGGCGGCCGGCGGCGACGTGCAGGGCTTCCGTGAGGGCGACCTCGTCGGCGTCGGGTGCATGGTCGACAGCTGCCAGGCGTGCGCGAGCTGCCGCGACGGCCTCGAGCAGTACTGCGAGGTGGGCTTCACCGGCACGTACGGCGGGACCGAGAAGGAGACGGGGCGCCCGACGCAGGGTGGGTATTCCAACACGATCGTCGTCGACGAGCGCTTCGTGCTGCGCGTGCCCGAAGGACTCGATCCCGCGTCGGCGGCGCCGCTGCTCTGTGCGGGGATCACGACGTACTCGCCGCTGCACGAGTGGCGCGTTGGCGCAGGGCAGCGCGTCGGGGTCGTCGGGCTCGGCGGTCTGGGGCACATGGCCGTCAAGATCGCGCGCGCGATGGGCGCCGAGGTCACGCTGTTCACGACCTCGCCGGGCAAGGCGGAAGACGCGCGGCGGCTGGGGGCAACCGACGTCGTCGTCTCGCGCGACGAGGGGCAGATGAGGTCCGCGGCCAACTCGCTCGATCTCATCATCGACACCGTCTCGGCGCCGCACAACCTCGGCCCCGAGCTGAACACGCTTCGCCGGGACGGCACGCTCATCCTGCTCGGCGGCTCGCCCGAGCCGCACGTCGTCCCCGAGGTGTGGCCGTTCATCGTCGGGCGGCGGCGCCTCGCGGGCTCGCTCATCGGTGGGATCCGCGAGACTCAGGACATGCTCGACTTCTGCGCCGCGCACGGCTTCGGGGCCGACGTCGAGGTGATCCCGGTGCAGCGCATCGACGAGGGCTACGAGCGGATGCTCAAGGGCGACGTGAAGTACCGCTTCGTGATCGACATGGCCTCGCTCGACGGCGCGGCTGCCTAACGATGCCGGACGGCGACCGTCACGCGTCCGCCCCCGCGCCGGCCGGTGCGGGAGCGGACGCCCGGCCGCGCAGCGCGAACCAGGCGGGCACCCCCGCCAGCACCGTCGCGAGCCCGAGCAGCGACTCGCGCGGACGCTCGGCGAGCACGAAGCCGAGCGTCCAGAGCGAGAGCGCGACGTAGACGAGCGGCGTCACCGGGTAGCCCCAGGCGCGATACGGCCGCGGCAGCGCGGGCTCGCGCACGCGCAGCACGAACAGCGCGACGACGGCGAGCGTCGAGGTGAGCGTGAGCGTGAAGCCGGTGTACGCCATCACGCGCTCGAACGAGTTGGTGAGCAGGAGCGCGGCGACGAGCGCGGCCTGCGCGAGCACGGCGTTGCGCGGCACGCCGGCCGCAGTGCGCGTCGAGAGTACGCCCGCGCGCCGCATCCCGCCCGCGACCGCCTGCGTCACGCGCGACCCGGCCAGCACCATCGCGCTCACCGTCGCGACGAGGAGGAGCGCGATCGTCGCGCTCACCACCGTCGCGCCGGCCGGCCCGAACGCGTGTCGCGCCGCGAGCGCTCCGACCTCGAGCACCCCGGCGAGGTCGGGCAGCGGAACGAGGCGCAGGAACGTGTAGTTCAGCAGGACGTAGGCGAGCGCGACCACGGCGGTGCCCAACACAGCCGCGCGCGGCACCGTCCGCCGTGGATCGCGCACCTCGCCGGCGACGTATCCGGCGGCATTCCACCCGGTGTAGGCGTAGCCGACGTAGACGAGCGAGACCGCGAACGCCGGGCTGACGACCTCGCGCCATGCGGCCGCGGACGGCGCGAGCGGCACGGGCTGCGCGCCGCGCGCGAGCCCGGCCCCGACGAAGCCCGCGACGAGCAACAGGTTGGCCGCCGTCAGCGCGACCTGCACGCGACGCCCGGCCGTGAGGTCCGTCGCGTGCAGGAGCGCCGCCGCCCCGACGACGGCGAGCGAGGCGGGAAGGGGCGCGACGGGGATCACCGCGCCCACATAGCGTCCGAACGCGATGCCGGCCAGCGCGATCGGCGCGGCGAAGCCCGCGGTCATCGACACCCAGCCGCCGAGGAAGCCGACGAGCGGGTGGTACGCGCGACCGAGGTAGACGTACTCGCCGCCCGAGCGCGGCAGCGCGGCGCCGAGCTCCGCGTACGACAGCGCGCCGCACGCCGCCGCGACGCCCCCCACGACCCACAGCAGCAACAGCGCGAACGTGGTGTGAAGGTCGCGCGCCTGAAAGCCGAGCGACGTGAACACGCCGGTGCCCACCATGTTGCTCACGAGCAGGGCCGTGAGCGTCGCGGGGCCTATCCCGCGCGACGCACCGTCCGCGGTCGCTGGCGCTTCCATCCGCTCTACCCGGCTGCGGGCGCCGCCTCGTCGCGCAGCACGCGGCGGAGCACCTTCCCCACGGTCGATCGTGGAAGCGCGTCGCGCAGGTCGATCGTGCGGGGGACCTTGAACGACGCGAGGCCCGTGCGGCAGTGCGCGACGAGCTCGTCGACGGTCGCGGTCGCGCCCGGGCGGAGGACGACCGCCGCGCGCACGACTTCGCCCATGTACGGGTCGGGCGCGGCGAACGCCGCGGCCTCCTGCACCGCCGGGTGCTCGTGCAGCAGCTCCTCGATCTCGCGCGGGTACACGTTGAAGCCGCCGACGAGGATCATGTCCTTCTTGCGGTCGACGATCCGGAAGACGCCGTCCTCGTCCATCACGCCGACGTCGCCGGTGTGCAACCAGGGCGCGCCACCATCGCCGTGGTCGCGCAGCGCGGCCGCGGTCTCGTCCGGGCGGCCGTAGTAGCCGAGCATCACGTTAGGCCCACGGACGCAGAGCTCCCCGCCCTCGCCAGTGGGCAGGATGTGCCCGGCCTCGTCGACGATGACGCAGTCGACGTCGGGAATGGGCACGCCGATCGTGCCCTCGCGCGGTGGCCGGCCGGGCATCTGCCCGTGCGTGGTCGGCGACGCCTCGCTCAGCCCGTAGCCTTCGTGGATCGCGACGCCGGTACGGGCGGTGAACTCCCGCGCGACCTCGACGGGGAGCGGCGCGGAGCCGGAGTTGACCAGCTTCAGGTGCGCGAACGCCGCCGCGCGCGACGCGTCGACCGCGAGTGCGGCGTTGAAGGCGACGAACATGGCGGGGACGCCGGGGAACGCCGTCGCGCGCGTGCGCTCGAGCAGCTCCAGCGCGTCCTTCACGTCGAAGCGCGGCTGCAGCGCGAGCGTCGCGCCGGTCGCGACGACGCTCAGGTTGAGCGCGCAGGTCAGGCCGTAGATGTGAAAGAACGGGATGATCGCGACCGCGGTCTCCTCGCCGTCGGCGAGCTGCGGGCACCACGCGCGCGACTGCAGCGCGTTGGCGACGACGTTGCGATGGCTCAGCATCGCGCCCTTGCTCGCGCCGGTGGTGCCGCCGGTGTACTGCAGCACGGCGACGTCGCGATCGACGTCGACCGGGACGGGCGCGACCGGACCATGATCGTCGGCCATCAGTGCGGTCATCCGGTACAGGCCGCTCCGGTCCGCGACCTCGGCGTACGTTCCGTTCGCGCGCGCCTTCGCGACGTAGCCCGCCGCGACCGGCGCGGGCATGGCGTCCTCGATGCCCGTGACGATCACGCGCTGCACCGGCGTGTCACCACCGATCGCATCGAACACCCGCACCATCGGCGCGAGCACGACGAATGTCTCGGCCCCGGAATCGCGCAGCACGTGGCCGAGCTCGCGCGGGGTGTACAGCGGGTTGAGGCCGAGCACGGTCGCCCCGGCGCGGAGCGCGCCGTAGAACGCGACGGCGAACTGCGGGCAGTTGGGCAGCATGAGCGCGACCCGGTCGCCCTTGCGCACGCCTAACGACTGTAGGGCGGCCGCGAACCGCTCGACGCGGTCGTGCAGCTCGCGGAACGACGTCGTCGCGCCGTAGAAGAGGAACAGCGCGCGATCGCCGAACCGGTCCGCGGCGGTGCGCACGTACGCGTCCAGCGGCAGGTCCGGGTACGGCGCGAGGGTGTGCGGCACGTGCGCGGGGTACTGCGCGAGCCAGGGGCGCGCGGGAGCGGCGGTGGTGGTCATGCGAGCGAGCGGCTGTCGGTGGGCGGACGGCGGCGGGGGAGCCGCGCACGAAAGTTGGCGGCGTGGCCGCGGCGGCGCCTCGCCCGGCGGCCCGACGGCACTCCATCGCCGCCCCGTCTGCGACCCGACCGTGCCGGCGCAGCGCCACGGATGCCGCGCGAAGGCGGCGTCACCACGCGCCGCGTGTCACTCCCGCGACAGTCGGTTCGGAAGGCCGCACACGTCGTCCCTGCAGGGCACATCGCGCGGCCGGGACGCCGCGACGCGCGCATAGATCCGACGTCCGACGTACGCCGCGCCCGGTGCGCCGAACGCCAGGCGGGCCGGCCGAAGTAGGGGGACCGCTCGCGCGATCTCGTGGAATGCGTCGTACCCCGCCGCGACCCGTCCGTCGGGCGCGACGACGTGCATCGCGTCGCGCAGC
>DASWUT010000271.1:0-1897 GCA_036401455.1 Gemmatirosa sp.
GCGAAGTCGCCGCGCGGCGCGAGCTGCTCGAGCGCGTGCCCTTCGCCACCGGCTATGGCGTTGAGATCGCGATGCTGATCGACGTCTGGCGCAGCGTCGGGCTCGAGGGCATCGCCCAGGTCGACCTCGACGAGCACCGCAACCGCCACCAGTCGCTCGCGGCGCTCGCGCCGATGGCCGCCACCGTGCTCGCCACGATCGCGAGACGGGTCGCGGCCGAGGGGCGCCTGCACGACGTCGACCTCGATTTCGGCGCCGCGGTCGAGCGCCCGCCGCTGGCGAGCGTGGGCGTCGCGTGAGCGACACAGGCGCGGGGCGCATGCGCTGTCTGTATCTCGACCTCGACGGGACGCTGCTGGGCCGCGGCGCCTCGATGCTGCACGACGGCGCGGGCGCGGTGAGCATCGACGGGGTGCGCGCGGTGCAGGCATGCCTGCGCGCCGGAGTCGAGGTCGTGCTGATGTCGGGCAGGCGCCGTGCGCAGCTGTTCGAGGACGCACGGCTGCTCGGCCAGAGCTCCTACATCTTCGAGGCCGGTGCCTGTGTCGTGCTCGACGGAGAGGAGCACTGGCTGACGGGGGATCTGATGCCGGGCGAGCTGAGCATCGCCGAGCAGATCGAGCGCTCGGGCGCCCCGGCGCTGCTGCTCGAGCACTACAGCGGGCGCCTTGAGTACCACGAGCCCTGGCATGTCGAGCGCGAGGTCTCCCACCTCTTCCGCGGGCTCGTCGAGGCCGCCGAGGTCGACCGCCTGCTGCGCGAGCGCGGCCACGGCAACCTGCGCCTCGTCGACAACGGTGTCGTCAGTCGCCGCTCGGAGGCGCTCGCCGCGCTGCCGCACGTGCGCGGCTACCACCTGGTCCCGGCCAACGCCTCCAAGGCCACGGCCGTCGCCTTTCACCGCCGCGCCCGCGGCTGCCCGCGCGAGCTGAGCTTCGCGGTCGGGGACTCGCGCGAGGACCTCGCCTGCGCGGCCGAGGTGGGGAGCTTCTGGCTGGTTGGGAATGCGCTCGAGCGCGACGGGTCGATGCGCGAGGCGATCGCTGCCCACGAGAACGTGAAGGTGACCGATCGCGGTCACGGCGGCGGCGTCTATGAAGCCGTGCTCAGCGCCCTGATGGCCGGCGAGTAGCTCAGCCCGCGGGAGCCGGGACCAGCCGTCGCCAGACCCGCCGCCAGAAGCCGGGCGTGGGGCGCCTGCGCCACAGCGCGGGGGGCGGCACCGTCGCGCGGACCAGCGCGACCCAGTCATCGAGCGGGAGCTCTCCCGAGATAAGGCGCGCGAGCGCGCCTGTCACCGGCGCGCCCACGCCGGCCTGCTCGAGCGCCCGCGCGAGCAGGGGCACGGACTCCAGCGCCTCGACCGCCTGCCCGATCCGCTGCGGGATCTCCGCGGCCGGGACTCCTGCGGCGAGCAGCTCGCCGGCGCGGCGGTTGCGGCTCTCGCGCGCGAGCGCGGTCGCCACCAGATCGCCGGCCCCGGCGAGGCCGATCATCGACTCCGGGCGCGCTCCCAGACCGTCGGCAAAGCGCCACACCTCCGCGAAGATGTGCCCGGCGGCGGCGCCCGCGGCGTTCAGCCCCTGGGCCTCGGTCGCCCCCGCGGCGAGCGCCGCCGCGTTCTTGGCGGCGCCGGCGAGCTCCACGCCGATCGGATCGTCGGACTGCTCGCACACCACACCCGCGCGGGTGAACACCTGCGCGAGCGATCTCGCGAGCTCCTCATCGCTGGAGGCGGCCACGAGCGCGGCGCCCGCGTGCACCATCTCCTGGGCGTGCGCCGGGCCACCCACGCAGGCCACGCGGTCGGCCCCGAAGCGCGCGCTGAGAACGCTCGTCGGGGGCAGGCCCGTCGGCGGGACGAGGCCCTTGGCCACGGAGACCACCGCGGTGCGGC
>DASWUT010000272.1:0-2615 GCA_036401455.1 Gemmatirosa sp.
TCGGACATACACTCCGCCCGGCGCCGGCTGCCGGCGCCCTGCTCTTTGACATCGTGAATCGGACGTCACCTCCTCCGGAAATCGCCGGAAAAACAGGGCGGAACAGGAAAATAACAGGTACAAAAACAGGCGGATAACGGGAGCGGGAACCTGTTAATCGGTTGAGAGTCTGCCGCTAACCCATTGATGCGGCTCACCCCGCTTCGCGGCGTTCGGCTCCCAGGGCCTGTATTTAAGATACTGCTGGCGAATTTCGGGCTAAGCGGCGGCGGGTTGTTTTTTCAGGGCGGCCGAAAGATGTGATTGGCGGGTTTTGGCGCGTGGTCGCTGGTTTAACCAGTCGGAGAGCCGTGTCCAATTGATCGCGGCGGCGGTGGCGAGGTGCTGCAAGCGGGTTTTAGCCAACCCGAGATAACGGGTGCGGCGCAGCCCGAAGGCGCCGCGCACCGCCTGGGAGATCGTGCCTTCGATGCCGGCGCGTGCGGCGTAGCGCTTCTCCCACGGCTCGGTTTCCTGCTCGCGCCGGCGCGCTTGCAACGCTTCATGCTCAAGCTGCGGACGCAAGTGCAACTGGCGCGGCGCACCGCCGCCGGTGCGTCCGGTACAGGCTTGCCGCCCCCGACAATCCCGGCAAGTTGCTTTGTCGAAGCGGACCCGAGTGATCGGCAGGGAGAGGCCGCCGCTCCAAACAACGCTCGTCTGACCGGCCGGACAGACCGCGCGCTGCGCCGCCCAGTCGATCACAAAGCTCGCCAGATCATAACCCTCCTTGGCGCGCCCTTGCCGGCTGAGGTCGGGCATCGCTGGCCCGACGAGGTCGACGCCGTAGCAGTCGCGCGCCGCGACGAGCATCGCGGCGTCGACATAGCCGGTGTCGACCAACTGCGCCGCCGGCAGCAGATCGCGCGCCGCCAGCCGGTTGAGGATCGGCGTCAACGCGGCGCGGTCGGGCTGCGGCGCCGGCGTCGTCTCGACAGCGACGATGAGCAGCGGCTCGTCCGCCTCGCAGGTCTCGGTGAGGTGCACCTTGTAGCCGAGCCATTGCACGCTGCGCTTGTCGGCGATCCGCGCCTCGGCGTCGTAGGGACTGGCCAGCCGTTGCGCCGCCGGCGGCTGCTCCGCCGGATCCCGCCAGCGCACCTGCCGCGCTTTCCCCTCGGCTTCGGCGACGTAGAACTGCTGCACCCAAATCCGGCGCAGCCGCTCGACCGCCGGCAAGCCGCGCAACTCCGACGGGGCTGATGGGCTCCACAAGGCCGCCAGCAGCGTATGCCCGTCGTCACCGATCGTCTCGACCAGCGCGGCGCGCGCCGCCTTGCCGGGCGGCAGCCGGAACGCCTCGACGCGCGCCCCGTACCGCTCGACCCAGGCCGCCGCCACGACCGGCGACGGTGCGACCTGCTCCGCCAGCCACGCGGGCGCCGCCGCGGCGACCGCGTTGAGCGCGGCGCGCAAACTCTCGCCAACCAGTTCCAGACGGTGCAGCGCGCGCACCGCCGCCAGCACGTGCGTCGCATCGGTCCGCTGCCGGCCATGCAGCCGGATTACGCCGCAACCGCGCGCCGCATCGACCAACGCGTCGAGCAGCAGATACTCTTGCCCGCCGTCGAGCAAACGGGCGCGGAACTCGCAGAGGATCGAGGCGTCGAAGCCCGGATCGTCAAGCTCAAGGCCGAGCGCGTACTTCCAGTCGAGCCGCCCGCGCACCGCGTCCGCCGCCTGCCGGTCGCTTAAGCCCTCGGCGAACTGCAGCACCGTGACCAGCGCCAGCCGCCACGGCGCATAGGCCGGCTGGCCGCGCTTAGGATAGAGCCCGGCGAACATCTCATCGTCGAAGATGGCGCCCAGCTTATCGCGCAAACGCAGGCACGCAGTGCCCTTGGGAAACGACGCGCGCGCCGCCCGCGCCGTCGCCTCCGGCACCGCACCGATCGCTTCCGGGTGCAGCGACATGGGGGAAGGCCTCCCGAGACAAAACGGTCAGCGGACACGACACGACCTAATCGATCAGCCGAGCACCAACCGCACAGCCCGGAAAACGCGCCAGAACCCCACAAGATTCGCCGCCTCAGGCATTCGCCAGCAGTATCTTTTTATCAGGAGCGCCCGCGCGGGCAGGGGAGGGCCGCGTCGGCCGCGCGTTGACGCGGCGTCTGAACGGATTGGACAAAGACCTTGACTCCGAACGCGGATTCCGCCCCCGCGCGGCGCGGCGCGGCGCGGCGCGGCGCGGCGGTATCGTACAGGTGGCGTGGCCGCGGCCATCCGGTTAGGCTACCGCTCTGTCAGCCAGGGAGGAGCGAATGACCGTCGTCACCGCATTCCGCGCGCCGCCGGCGCTCGGCGAGCTGGACGAGCAGCAGACGCGGGTGCAACTCGCCGCGTGCTACCGCATCGTCGCGCAGTTCGGAATGACCGACCTCGTTTACACCCACATCTCGGCGCGGGTGCCCGGCGAGGCTGGGCATTTCCTCATCAATCCCTACGGGATGATGTTCCACGAGATCACCGCGTCGAGCCTCGTCAAGATCGACCACGACGGCGAGATCGTCGGCGACTCGCCGTACCCGGTCAACAAGGCCGGCTTCGTGATCCACAGCGCGATCCACGAGGCG
>DASWUT010000273.1:0-2186 GCA_036401455.1 Gemmatirosa sp.
AGATGTCGTCCTCGATTTGGAACGCGATCCCGTACGCCTTGCCAAGCCGCGCGTACGCGCCGGCGCGCTGCACGTCCGTGCCGGCGGCGAGCGAGCCCAGCTCGCAGGCCGCGCCGAACAGCGCCGCGGTCTTCCCGCCGATCATGGCCCGGTAGTCCTCCATCGTCACCCGCGGTTCGCTTTCGAACGCAATGTCCCGTCCCTGCCCGTTGCACATGGCGAGGTGCGCGGCCAGCAGCACGCGGGTCATCGCCAGCTTCCGCTCCGGCGGGGCGGGGCTCCCGTCGAGCAGGGTGAGGTACGCCACCGAGCACAGGGCGTCGCCCGCGTTGATCCCGTGCGGCGCGCCGAAGCGCGCCCACACCGTCTCGCGGCCGCGCCGCAGCCGGTCGCCGTCCTCGATGTCGTCGTGGATGAGCGAGAACTCATGGATGATCTCGACCGCGCACGCGGCGTCGATGGCCTCGGCGGGCCCGCCGCCCTCTTCGCCGGCGACCTCGAACACGAGCCGCGACCGCAGCCGCTTGCCGCGCCGCGAGCTGCCCGCCCCCGCTTCGCCGAAGCCGAAATGGTATCGGATCTGCGCCCCGGTCGCGGAGCCGTCGTCGAACCGCGCGACCGCCCGTTCGAGGGCGGCTTCGAGACTATCCAGCGTGGCCGGCGAGTGCATCCATCCGGTCCGCGACCCGGTCGACCAGCCAGCCCGGCGTCGACGCGCCCGACATCAGCCCGGCCGTGCCGACGCCCGCGAACCAGCCGGCTTGCAGCTCGTCGGGGCCCTCGATGTGGAACGCTCGCGCGCCGTTGATCGCGGCCAGCTCGGCGAGGTGCTTCGTGTTGGCCGAGGTCTTGCCGCCGACGACCACCATCACCTCGACCTCGTGCGCGAGCGCCTCGACCTCGCTCTGGCGGTTCTTGGTGTCGGTGCAGATCGTGTTGATCGCGCGGACTTCGTAGTATTTGTCGCTGAGCTTGCGGACGATCTCGGTGAAGCCGGGTCCGTTCCAGGTCGATTGCACGACGACGCCCACCCGGCTCGCGCGCGGGAGCGCGTCGACGTCTTCCGCTTTGGTGATGCACCACGCGCCCGGCACGTGCGACAGCGTCCCCTTGACCTCAGGGTGATCGGGGTCGCCGACGACGACGATCTTGTAGCCCTCGGCGCGGAGCTTCTCGGCCTGGACGTGGATCTTCGTGACCATCGGGCACGTCGCGTCGATGACCGTGAGGCCCCGCGCTTTGGCGGCGTCGAGCACCTCGACCGGCAAACCGTGCGCGCGCACGAACAACGCTTCGGTGTCGACGTCGTCGATGGACGACGCGTTTTTCAGGCCTTTGGCCGCCAGCGACGCGACCATCTGCGGGTTGTGCACGACGTGGCCGAGCGTGGTCACGCCCGCGCCCAACCGCTCGACGGCTTCTTCCGCCTTCTTGACCGTGATGGCGACGCCGAAGCAGAACCCCTGGGTCTTCGCCCGCTTGATGATCACCGGTTGCTCTCCTCGAGCGTGCGGATCCGCTGCATGATCTCTGCGGCTACCTTCTCCAAACCGTCGTTCCCCGACTGCCGGTTCCGCACGACGTGCATCGGGTCGCCGAAAACCACGGTTACGTTGCCGAACGGCCGCAGGCGGCGGGTCCCCACGATCGCGGCCGGGACGACCGGCGCGCCGGAGGCCGCCGCGAGGAACGCCGCGCCCGCCTTCTCCTCGTTGGTCCCGGTCACGTTGCGGCCGCCCTCGGGGAAGATGCCGACGCAGCGGCCTTCCTTGAGCATTCGCAGCGAGGCGCGCAGCGCGGCCGTCCCGCCGGCCTCCCGGTCGACGGGGAACGCGTGCAGCCACGGCAGGATCGTCTTGAGGACCGGTAGCGCGAACAGCTCTTTCTTGGCCATGTACGAAACGGGCCGCGGGAGCGCGACCCCGAGGATCGGCGGGTCGAAGTTGGAGATGTGGTTGGCGGCGATGATGAGGCCGCCGTCGCGGGGGATCTTCTCGGCGCCGACGACGCGATACCGGAACCCGATGCGGAACAGCGCGCCGACGACGGCGTGCGCGAAGCCGTAGAACGTCACGTGCGCGCGGCGTCCATCGCGGCGCGCATGCGCGCGACGACCTCGTCTGGTTGGAGATCGGTGGAGTCGATGGTGATCGCGTCGTCGGCCGCGCGCAGCGGCGACGCCGCGC
>DASWUT010000274.1:0-8039 GCA_036401455.1 Gemmatirosa sp.
GGCGCTCACGAGCACTCCGAGGCGCGCGTCGGAGTAGCGATCCAGGAACGTGGCAAGATGGCGCGCGTCGGCGCGCCCGACGCGCGCCGCGCCCTTGAGCTCGACCGCGACGGCCCGGGTTCCATCGCGCAGTACGAAATCCACCTCGGGCCCCGACGCGATCCGCCAGTGGTGCAGGTCGCGCCGGGGCGCGTGGTCGCGCCAGATGAGCAACTCGTTGGCGAGGAGCGTCTCGAAATGCAGGCCGGTCGGCGCCTCCTCGCCCGTCGCCGCGAGGGCGAGCGCCGCGTCGACGAAGAACAGCTTGGGCGCGTGGATCACACGCTGCGCGGTGTTGCGCGACCAGGCCGGAACGCGGTGCACGAGGTAGCTGCGTTCGAGCCCGTCGAGCCAGCGGCGCACGGTGGTCGTCGCAAGGCCAAGGTCGCGGCCGAGCGAGGACGCATTGAGCTCGCGCGCGGTCCAGGCCGCGACGAGCCGCGCGAAGCGGTCGAGGCGCTCGGGGTCATCGACGGCGAGCACGTCGCGGATGTCGCGCTGGGCGAACACCCGGAGGTAGTCATCGAGGACCTGCAGCCGATCCTCGGGCGGCGCGGCGATCGCGCGCGGCATCCCGCCCGTCGCCGCGGCCGCGCGCCAGTCGAGCCCCGCATTCAGCTCCGCCCACTCGCCGAGTCCCCGTTCGAGTCCGCCCTCGGGCGGGTCGAACAGCCACCCCCACCGTGGGGACGGCTCGTCGTCGTAGCGCTGCTCCGCGAGGGTGAGCGGGCGGAGGGTGCGGTAGGCGACGCGGCCCACGAGCGAGTCGGCCACCCCTTCGGCGAGCCGCGGCTGGCTGGAGCCGGTGAGCAGGAACCGCCCCGGCCGTTGTTCTCGGTCGACGACGGCCTTGATCGCGAGGAGGAGCTGCGGGGCGCGCTGCACTTCGTCGAACACCGCTCCGGTCGCGGCGACCGAGGCCACCAGGCCCTCGGGGTCCTCGATCGCCTGCACGCGGACGTCGCGCTCGTCCAGAGATCGGTACGCCATCCCGAGTTCGGTGCCGAGGCGGCGGGCGAGCGTCGTCTTCCCGACCTGCCGCGCGCCGAGCAGCGTCACGGCGGGGTAGATGCCGAGGTCGCGGCGCAGCCGGGCGGAGAGGTGGCGTGGGTACGGGGCGGATGATCCTGGCGCCATTCGATACGTTATATTGACCGTCGCCAGCCAATGTAAATGAGCAGACACGTATGGACGAATCCGACGCCTTCGACGAACTGCTGGCCTTCCTCGACTACGCGGCCGACAAGGGGCTGATGCCGGCGGCGACCGCGACCGCCCTTGCCGTCGCGACGCGCAACGTGGTCGAGGTGCTCGGCGCCGACGAGCGCGGCGACGTCCGGCAGCTCGACCTCGATGTCGTGGTGCGGCGCTTCCAGACCAAGCGCGCGCGGGACTTCTCCGCCGACACGCTCAAGGAGTACGGCCGCCGCTTCCGCCGTGCCGTCGAGCTGTTCACGGCCTGGCGCGAGGACCCGGCCAACTTTCGTGTGAAGACGCGCGCGACGGCGCCGAACCGGACGAAGAGCGGGGCGACCAGCGTGGTTCGCGAGGAGTCGCCCTCGCGTCCGGCACCGACGACGTCCCAACCCGACGAGCCGGTCCCGCTCGCGCCCACGACGGCCGGGACGTACCAGATGGTCGTCCCCCTCGGCCGCGACCGCTTCGTCACGCTCGCCAACGTGCCCCCGGACCTGACGACGGCTGAGGCGGAGCGCCTGGCCGCGTTCGTCCGCCTGCTACCCGTGGAGTCGTAGGCGCCCCGACGCGGCCACGCGCCCGCGAAGGCGTGCCGCTTCTCGTAGGACGCTGCTCGGTACGAGATTGCCGGCTCCGGTTGGCTCTCCTCCCGTCGTTCCCTCCGACTCCGCATGCAGTGGATCGCCCCGCCCGGCGCTGACCCCGACGCCGGTGCGCTCGAGAAGCGCCTCTGGGCCGCCGCCGACCAGCTCCGCGCCAACAGCGGCCTCACCGCCCAGCAGTACTCCGCCCCGGTCCTCGGCCTGATCTTCCTCCGCTTCGCCGAGGTCCGGTTCGCGAAGCGGCGCACCGAGCTGGAGACAGCCGGCGCGTCAGGCCGCCGCGCCTCGCGCGTTGACGATTCCACCGCCTACCACGCCGAGAGCATCCTGTACCTGCCCGAGACGGCGCGCTTCGGCGCCCTGCTCCAGCTGCCCGAGCGCGCCAACGTCGGCAAGGCGATCAACGACGCGATGGCCGAGATCGAGCAGCACAACCCGCAGCTCGCCGGCGTGCTGCCGCGCTCGTACCAGCTGTTCGGCAGCACACTGCTCAAAGACCTGCTCAAGAAGGTCTCCGAGATCCCGGCCTCGGTCGACTACGACGCATTCGGCCGCATCTACGAGTACTTCCTCGGCGAGTTCGCGCGCACCGAAGGGCAGAAGGGCGGCGAGTTCTACACACCGGCGAGCATCGTCAAGCTGATCGTCGAGATCCTCGAACCGTACCACGGGCGCGTGCTCGACCCGGCGTGCGGCTCGGGGGGGATGTTCGTGCAGTCGGCGGCGTTCATGCAGGCGCACCGCCGGCGCCCGGACGACGTCCTCCGCATCCACGGCGTCGAGAAGACCGACGAGACCGGGCGCCTCTGCCGCATGAACCTCGCGGTGCACGGGCTCGAAGGCGACATCCGCCACGGCGGCCAGGTCAACAGCTACTACGACGACCCGCACGAGGCGACGCGGCGCTTCGACTTCGTGCTCGCCAACCCGCCGTTCAACGTGAACGCGGTGGACAAGGCGCGACTGGAGTCGGTGGTCGGCGCGGGGCGGCGCTTCCCCTTCGGCCTGCCGCGCGCCGACAACGCGAACTATCTCTGGATCCAGCTCTTCTACTCGTCGTTAGGCGCGTCGGGACGGGCCGGCTTCGTGATGGCCAACTCCGCGTCCGACGCGCGCGCCTCGGAGCAGGAGATCCGCCGCCAGCTCGTCGAGGCGCGCGCGGTGGACGTGATGGTCGCCGTCGGGCCGAACATGTTCTACACGGTCACGCTGCCGTGCACGCTCTGGTTCCTCGACCGGGGGAAGGCGAAATCGAAGCGGCGGGACGAGGTGCTGTTCATCGACGCGCGGCACATCTACCGGCAGATCGACCGCGCGCACCGCGACTGGACGGCGGCGCAGGTCGACTTTCTCGGGAACATCGTTAGGCTGTGGCGGGGCGAGGCGCTGGACTTCGCATTAGGCGGGGACGAGGCGCGGGCCAAGGTCGCGGAGGTGTTCGGGAAGGAACCGAAGTACGCGGACGTGATGGGGCTGTGCCGCGCGGCGACGGTTGAGAAAATTGAGGCGGAAAGGTGGTCGCTGAACCCCGGCCGTTACGTCGGGGTCGCTCCTGGCGAGCACGTGACGGACGAGGATTTCAGCTCGCGGCTTGGCGAGCTGAACGAGGAGCTCGAAATGCTCAATGCGCAGGCGCGTGAGGTTGAAGCGACCATCGGATCCAACATCGCTGCACTCTTGGGCGCATGACAGAGCAATTGACGGCTTCTGCGTGGCCCCGGGTACCGATCGTGGACCTCTGCGAGGATCACGTCGACTGTGTAAACCGGACGGCTCCGGTCGTACATGAGCCGACCGACTACAAGATGATCCGGACGACGAACGTTACACGCGGCTTCATCGATGTCGAGAACGTTCGTTACGTCAGCGAGGCGACGTACCGAAAGTGGACGCGGCGGTTAGTGCCCAAACGGGGCGACGTGGTGCTTACGCGAGAAGCGCCGCTCGGAGATGTAGGGAAGATCAGGTCCGACGATCGAATCTTCCTCGGCCAGAGGCTGTACCACTTCCGTCCAAACACGCAGCAGCTCGACCCTGACTTTCTGGTCTACGCGCTCCTGAGCCCGGACTTGCAGCGTCAGATCCGTAGCTTCGGCTCCGGCTCTACCGTGGAGCACATGCGGCTTCAGGACATACCAAATCTGGAAGTCGCGATCCCGCCGATCGCGCTACAGCGTCGAATTGCAGGCGTCCTGGCTGCGTACGACGACTTAATCGAGAACTGCCAGCGCCGCATCCAGATCCTGGAGACGATGGCGCGCGCGCTCTACCGCGAGTGGTTCGTCGAGTTTCGGTTCCGACGCCACGAGGACGATGCGCGAGATACGACCGACGAGGGTTCTGTCCGCCGAGCGTGGAACGGTCATTTCCGTGACCTCGCAACGCTCGAGCGGGACGGTATCAATCCGTTCGAGTTCCCCGACGAGGAGTTCGCACATTACAGCATCCCCGCATTCGACGATGGTCGCCAGCCGTCAATTGAACTCGGCGCGACCATCCTCAGTGGGAAGTACCGCGTGAACGGTTCCGCTGTCCTGCTGTCCAAGCTGAACCCACGTATCCCACGCGTTTGGCTTCCAGAGCCGAACGGAAAGCATCGCGCGATCACGTCGACGGAGTTCCTCGTTCTCAGGCCGCGCGTTGGTGTCTCGCGCGAATTCCTGTACGCCAAGTGTTGCTCCGAAGATTTCGCCGGGCAGTTCGGTAGTCTTGCGATCGGCACGTCGACGAGTCATCAGCGAGTGAAGCCAGACGGCTTACTGGCATTGCCGAGCGTCGTCCCGGATCGCGAGGCGATCGCCCGCTTCACCGACGCGACGGCGCCGATGTTGAAGTTCGGCGAAACGTTGCGTACCGAGATCGCGAACCTCCGCGCCACCCGCGACCTCCTCCTCCCCCGCCTCCTCTCCGGCCAGCTCGCCCTCGCCGAGACCGAGGCCGCTGTCCCCTGACGCCCCCGCCGCGATGAAGGCCGAAGAGCGCGCCATCAGCCAGATCCTCACCGATCAGCTCCGCTACCAGATCCCGCCCTACCAGCGGCCGTACTCATGGGGCGAGGAGCAGACGCGCGACCTGCTCGACGACGTGCACGACGCGATGCAGGCCGGTGAGAAGGAGTACTTCATCGGCTCGCTCATCACGATCGACCGCGGCGACGGCGTGAGCGAGGTCGTCGATGGGCAGCAGCGCCTGACGACGCTCAACCTCGTGCTCGCCCGCCTGCGCGAGCACCTCACCGACGACGCGGCCCGCGCCGTCGTCGGCAACCGCGTCCTGCCACAGGACCCGCTCACCGGAGAGCAGGAGACGCCCCGCCTCACGCTGCGCCCGCGCGATCAGAAGTTCTTCCGTGACCATGTGCTCGAAGCCAAGCCGGTGCCCGAGGGCGCGCGCGCGGATCTCGACGCGCCCAAGCGCCGCCTGCTCGCCAACATGGCCACGGCGGATGCGTTCTTCACCGGGCGCGAGCAGGCGTGGCTCAAGGGATTCGCGTCGTACCTGCTCAACAAAGTCTACGTGGTGCTCGTGCGGACCGAGAGCTTCCGGTCGGCGTTCCGACTGTTCAACGTGCTGAACGCGCGTGGCGTCGACCTGTCCAACGCGGACCTCGTCAAGGACCAGCTTTTTAGCCGCGTCCCCGCTGCGCACGGGGAACTTGAGGCGCTATGGGCCGACCTCGAGGAAGAGCTGGGGACCGACAAGATCGACGTGTTCCTCGGTCTCTACCGTACGGCGGTCACGGGCAGGCGTCCGACGAAGGGCCTTGCCGACGAGTTCGAGCAGCTGTTCGCCGAGGATCCCCGGCCGTCGGTGGTGCTCCTGGAGCAGATGCTCGCCTCCGCGCGCCACTACGCACAGATCGAGGCCGGCACCGCGGGTGGGCCGACGGCGCGCCGCTCGCTCGCGGCCCTTCGCCGCGTGACCTACGACGAGTGCGTGCCACCGCTGCTCGCCTACCTCGCCAGGCCGGTGCCCGCGCTCGATCTGGCCGAGTACGTCGGACTGCTGGAGCGGATCACCATGCAGAACTGGGTGCGGCGGCTCGGGCGGGCCAAGCGTAACACGATCTACTCACGGCTTATCAAGGCCATCCTCGACGGCGAGGGCGCGGAGCACGTGCGCGAGCACTTCCGCGACGGCGCGAACGACGAGGAATTCTTCGCCATCCTCGACGGCGAGGTCTATGGATTCCCGTACGCCCAAGCCGTACTGCTCCGGCTCGAAGAGGGCGCGCAGGACGATTCGGTGACCAAGACGTACGGTGGCCGCCTGAGCATCGAGCACGTGCTGCCGCAGTCGCTCAAGGACCCGTACTGGGAGGCGCGCTTCAGCACGCGTGAGCAGCAGCAGTGGCTCCACCGACTCGGCAACCTCACCTTGCTGAGCGGAATGAAGAACGTGCTCGCCCGCAACTACGCATTCCCGGCGAAGCGCGACGTGTACCTCACGCACAACGCCGCGGTCTCGTTCGACCTGACCAAGGAGGTGTGCGCCGCCACGGAGTGGACGCCTTCGGTCCTGGAAGCGCGGCACGCGCGGCTGATGGACGTGGCGCGGGGTTTGTGGGGTATGACCTGACCGATTCGGCATTGAGTGGGACCGGGTGCGCTTGCGCCGGTCCGTGACGCCGCGCACCATCCACGCGCTCCCTCGCAACCGCCCGGGAGCGCCGCCCTCTCAGTCGCTCCATGGCCCGCTCCACTGCCCGCATCGCTGCCGCCGTCCAGGACACCGGGATCTATCCGGTGCCCGTGGCCGCGCGGCTGCTCGGGGAGTCGCCGGCGACCGTGCGCCGCTGGGCGTTCGGGTACCAGCAGCGGGGGCAAAGTCACCAGTCCGCCATCACCACCGACCTGCCCGCGGTCGACGGGACCCGCGCCCTCACCTTCCTCGACCTCGTCGAGCTGCTCTTCGTGCAGGCGCTCCTCGCGTCCGGGCTGTCCTGGCCGCGCGTGCGTGAGGCGTCGCGCGTGGCGGCCCGGCTGCTTCGGGACGAGCCGCACCCATTCGCCACGCGCCGCTGGTTCGCCGACGCTGGCGCCGTGTACCTGCGCCTCGGTGAGTCCCGCGGCGAGGAAATCCTGGTCGAAGTGGCCGGCCACGCCCAGGTCGCGATGGAGTCGGTACTCTCGTCCTACCTCACCCAGCTCGACTTCAACGGGAACGGCGTGGCACAACGGTGGTTCCCGGGCGGGCTCGGTACGGACGTCGTGCTCGACCCGCGCCGCTCGTTCGGCATGCCGATCACGACCCGCGGCGGCGTGCCCACCGAGACGCTCGCCCGCCTGCACGCGGCCGGCGACTCGCCGTCGACGCTCGCGGCGTGGTACCAGATCGACGAGTCTGAAGTCGCGGCGGCGCTGGAGTACGAAGCCACGCTCGCCGCGGCGTGAACTTTCTGTTCGACAACAACATGCCCGCCCCGCTCGCCGCGGCGCTGCGGTTGTTGAACAAGCCGGTCTCCCACGTGCGAGACCTCGCCGACCTCGGTGCGGCAGCGCCTGACGATCTCATTCTCGACTACGCTCTCCGCTGGGACTACCTCGTCGTGACCATCGACCGGGCGATGCGCAAGACGCCGCACTTCCGCGCGCTGCTCCAGGCCAAGGGACTCGGCGTCTTCTTCGTCAAGACCGGCGGCGCCCGCCAGATGAACGCGTGGCAGATCGCACAGCTCGTGGTCAAGGCGTGGGACGCGATGGAGCAGCACGCGGCGCAACACCGACGCCCGTTCATCGCGCTCGTCCAACCGAACGGCCGAGTCCTTCGCGACTGACCGCGCCGCACCATGCCCCACGCCTACAGCGAGGGCCAGCTCGTCGAGCAGCCCGCGATCCAGCTCTTCGCGGAGCTGGGCTGGTCCACTGTGTCGGCGATGGACGAAACGTTAGGCCCGACCGGTACGCTCCGCCGCGAGACCACGAGCGACGTGGTCCTCGATGACCGCCTGCGCGCCACGCTCACCCGCCTCAACCCCGCCCTCCCGGTCGACGCGATCGATGCCGCGGTCGCCGAGCTGACCCGCAACCGCGGCGCGATGACGTCCGTCGCCGCCAATCGCGAGGTATGGACGCTACTGCGCGACGGCGTCTCCGTGCAGGTGCCCGACCGCGAGCACGGCGGCGAGCGCGACGAACGCGTGCGCGTGATCGACTGGGACGTCCCCGCGGCGAACGACTTTCTGCTCGTCTCGCAGCTGAC
>DASWUT010000275.1:0-3429 GCA_036401455.1 Gemmatirosa sp.
GAGCGCGAGCGCCGCGGCGGCGGCCCGCGCCCGCGCCGCCACCCGCGGCTCCGCACTCGCGAGCCACGCCCCGGTCCACCCGACCCGCGCCGCGACGAGCCACGCGGCGAGCGGGAGGCGGACCGCGGGCGTGAGTGCCGCCGCCGGCAGGTCGACCTCCCGCAGGAGCGACCACCGCGCGATCGGACCGGCCGGTCGGAGCCGGTCGGCGGACTCGCGGGCGCGCCGCAGATCGCTGCTCACGATGGTGGCCGCGTCCCGGGCGAGCCGGGCGACCTCAGCCGGCGGCTCCTCGTCGTCGGGCAGGCCTGCGGCGTCGTACGCGCGACACCAGGCCTCGAACCCTGCGCGCGACAGCCAGCCCGTATGGCACGGCGTCGGCCGGCCGTGGCGGACGAGGGTGATCTTCAGGCGTTCCGTGCCTCGGCGGCCGCGGCGAGCGCGTGCCCGATGTCGCGCGACAGCGCGCGCGCCTGCTGCGTCGCCGTGCTCACCTGCGCGAGCGCGCCAACGCCGTCGTCGCGCAGCTTCAGCAGGTCGAACCGCACGTTGCGCAGGGCCGCGCGCGCGCTCTCGAGCTTCGCCTCCAGCTCGGTGCGGCGCGCGAGCAGGTCGGCGAGCGACGCCCGCTGCCGCTCGAGCAGTTGACGGGTGCGCTCGCCCTCCGCCGTGGGCGCGACGGGCGCCGCGAGGCGCGCATCGACCGCGGCGAGCGCCGCGGGATTCGCATCGGGCGGAAACCGTTCGAGCCGGCCGGCGAGGTCGGCGACGCGCTCGACGAGGCCGTCGACGGTCGGCATGACGTCGGCGACGGGGAGCAACGCGCGGTCCTCGGGCGAGAGTTTGGCCAGCGTCTCGCGCACGGTCACGCGGTCCTCGACCGCGTCGCGAAGCATCGCGAGCGTGCCGTTTCCCGCGCCGGTGGCCGCGGCGAGCTGGCGCAGTTCGTCGTCGACGACCTCGCTGCGCGGCCGCGGTGCCGCGGCATCGACCGCCGCCCGCCACCCTGGCGAGAGCGCGTCGCCGAGCGACACCCCCGCGCGCCGCACGGGGGCCGCCTCGCGCGCCGCGCCGAAGCTCGTGCCCAACGCGGCGAGCATCGCGACCGCTGCGAAGACGACGAGTGGTCCGACGTGGCTCGCGATGGCAAGGAGGAAGAAGCACACCGCCACGCCCGCGATCGCCGCCGCCACCGCCGCACGCCGTCGCAGACGCCGAACGTTCGCGGTGAGCGCGGTACGCGGCGGGCCGTGCCGTCGTTCGCCTTCCAGGCGCGTCAGGGCCCCCTGCCCGTTGAACAGCACGTCCCAGAATTCGAGGCCCGCCGTGCCTAACGGACGCCAGCGCCGCCGCAGGTCGGCCGCGACGCCCCAGGCAGGGAACACCACCCACGGCGGGATGAACAGGTGCATCGCGTTGATGCAGGTGAGGAACGCGATCAGCACGAGCCCGCCGATCGCCTTGCGACGAAAGAGCGACACCCGGACGTCGAGCGGGATCTCGGGCACGCCGTCGGGGCCGAGCGCGCGACGCTCGAACTCGGGGGCGAGCGGCGCGGGCACGAGTCCGCTGCGCGCCGCCTCGCGCCAGGCCTCGCGACGTTCGCGTTCGGCGACGCGCTGGGCGCGGGCGTATTCCTTCCACTCGTCACGCGACGCGCGGTCGGCGCGCGGGATCGCGAGTGCGCCGACGGCCGGCGGCTGCGGCGCGCGGGGCGGCATCCACGGCGGGAGTGGTGGCACGGGCGCCAGCGCCGACGCCTCGGCGCGCCGGCGGATGTCTTCCGCGAACGCCGCGGCGGGCGCGAGGTCGTCGTTCCGCGGATACGCCGTCGACGCGGGGAGCCGGTCGCTGCGAAGCGCCTCGCGGAACGCGCCCGCGTCGGGCCACCGGTCGGTAGGCTTCTTGGCGAGCGCGCGCTCGACGGCGTAGGCGAGCGCCGGTGGAATCTGTGGCACGCGCTCGCGTACCGGGCGCGGCACCTCGCCGACATGCTTCATCAGCATCCCGGTCGCGTTGGTCGCCTGGAACGGCAGGGTCCCGGTGAGCAGCTGGTACCCGACGACGCCGAGCGCGTACTGGTCGGCGCGCCCGTCGACCTCGGTCTCGCCCATCGCCTGCTCCGGGCTCATGTAGGCGGGTGTGCCTAACGTGACGCCCGTGCCCGTCAGCCGCCCATCGTCCTCGGCGGCGCGTGCGATGCCGAAATCGGCGACCATCACGCGTCCCGTCTCACGATCGAGCAGGATGTTCTCGGGCTTGACGTCGCGGTGCACGACGCCCCGCGCGTGCGCGTAGGCGAGCGCGTCGGCCGTCTCGACGAGGATCCGCCGCGCCTCGTCGACGGTCGGCCGTGGCGCGCGGGCCAGCCGGTCGGCCAGCGTTTCGCCGTCGACGAGCGCCATCGCGAGCCACGCCACGCCGCCGTCGTCCCCGGCCGAGTAGACGGGAACGATGTTGGGATGGGAGAGCTGCGCCGCCGTCTGCGCCTCGCGGAGAAACCGCTCGCGCACGCCAGGGCGAAAGGCGAGCTCGGGCGGGAGCACTTTCAGTGCGACGACGCGCCGCAGACGGACCTCGCGCGCGCGGTAGACGACGGCCATCGCTCCACGACCGAGCTCGGCGTCCACGGCATAACGGTCGGCGAGGGCGGAAGCGACGTGATCGCGAAGCGGGTCGGACATCACACGCGTGCGGCGGGGAAGACGGGAACGACGAACACGGCCGCCGGCCGTACGGCGCGGCGGGCGCTGAAGTGTCGCGCGGCGTGGCGCCGCGCCGGCGCGTCCACCGTCCGCGCCGCGTCGGTCAGGCGCGCGCCGGCGAGGTCCCGCCCGGCGCGAGCGGCGCTGGCGGCGGGCTCACGCCGGCGCCCGGACTGCCCTCGCCGCGGGCTCCGATCCGAGCCACCTCGCCGGCGGCACCGACGATTCCGTCGACCTCGCGAGCGAGCGCCATTGCGCGCTCCGCGAGCGTCGTCACGGCCGCGGCCGTGCTGCCGCCGCCGGTGCGCAGGCGGACGAGGTCGAGCCGAAGGTTCTGCAGCGCGACGCGGCAGTTCTCCATCGCCGCGACCGCCTGATCGCGGCGGCGCGCGAGATCCGTCACCCCACGCCGCTGCCGCTTGAGGTAGGCGAGGCGCTTGACCCGCCCGTCGCTCGCCGCCCGGTCCAACGGGTTCGCCTCGCTTTCGAGCTTCGCGATCTCGGCTTCGAGCACCGCCGCCGCGCCCGGGGTCGCGTCGCGATCGAGCTCGGCGATCCGCTTCGCCAGGCCGACCATCCGCGCCGCGAGCTGCTCGGCGGCGGGACCTGCGTCCGCGACGCGCGCGCGCTCACTCTTGGGCATCGCCTCCAACAACCGGAGCACCTCGTCGCGCTCGGTCAGCGCCTGACGCACGCCGGCGTCGTGCTGCGCCGCACCGGCCTG
>DASWUT010000276.1:0-1924 GCA_036401455.1 Gemmatirosa sp.
ATCGGCGCGCAGCAGGAAGACGAGCGCCTGGCGCGCATCGCCACACGCGAACGCGGCGACCTCGCGGCCGGCCATCGGCACCACGGGCGGGTGACCGACGGGTGTGTGCGGGCGCGACGTGACGCGTGCGAGCGGGCGTCCGTCGCCGGCGCGGACGTCGATCGCGTCGTTGAGGCAGCGACGCGCGAACGTCGACCAGTCGAGCAGCGCGACGACGCGCGCCAGCGCTTGCTGCGCATCCCGCATCCCGGGCGTGAGCACGTGTGGATCCCGGTTCGGCCACCGCATCCCGCCGCCCGCCCCGCCGGACGCGAGGTGCGCCCACTGGATGTGCCGGAAGTACTCGTCGTCGAACGCGGCGGGCAACGTGATGCCGCGATCCTTGAAGGTGTGGATCGGACCGTGTTCGCTCTCGAAGAACGGGCGCGCGTCCCGGATCTCGGCCAGCGCGTCCTCGGTTAGGCGCGCCGCGGCCACCGCCGGCGCGACGGTGTCGCGCGGCGCGTCGATGGTCTCCTCCGCATAGAAGTGCGTGCTCGCGAAGTCGAGCCCCGGGTGTCGGAAGATCAGCTCGGGCAGCTCGGGCTTCCACAGCAGCTCGGGGCCGAACACGCTCACCGTCTGCGGGTGCGCGCGCCCGTGCCGCCGCACCTCGAGGTCGCGCAGGAACGCGCCGACCTCCGACACGAATCCCCACATCCCGAAGTAGTCGTTGTTCCCCTGCGCCGGGTGCAGCTCGTTCCACAAATCCCATGCGAACAGCGCTCCGCTCGCCCCCCATCGCTCGGTCGCGAACGCGAGGCGCGCCTTGACGAGGGCGCGGGTCTCGGCGCAGATCAACAGCTGCGACCGGTCGGCGCACGGGCCGCCGTTGCGACGATTGTACGGGTGATCCCGCCAGCGGATGTACTGAAAGAACGTGTCGTACGGCGTGAGCAGCACGCGCATGCCCACGCGCTCGCAGATCGCGAACAGGTCGTCCCACAGGCGCACCATCGCCGGGTTGTACACGCCGGCAGGGCGCTCGAAGTAGCGGTGCCGACTCTGGCTGTACTCCAGCATGAGCCGCAGCACCGTCACGCCGGAGTCGTGCAGCCCGCGCACGTACGCCTCCGCCCGCGCGAGATCGCGGCGTCGGTACAGCCCGTCCAACCCCGGCCAGGTGATCGATTCGTTCGCCCCGATCGGCGTCCACGGCGCGCCGGTCTCGAGGGTGAAGTACGGCACCCCGGGCGCGCGCCCGACCCACGGCAGCGCCCCTGGAGTGAGCGGGGCCCGGTCGGGGATCGCGATCTGGCGCGGGGTCGTCCGGGCAGTCGTGCGGGGCGTGAGCGTCGAGTCGGACATGCGGAACGTCGGCGGCGGGGCAGAAGGGACGCGCGGCGTGGAAAATGACCACACGGGCAATGGGCGTCGATCTCACCTTTCACCATCACACCGCCGTGTTCATTCCCGCCCCCGCTACCGCCGCGCTCGACAGCGAGACGATCGCCGACCTCAACGATCTGCTGCAACTCGACCGCGACGCGCTCACCGTGTACGACCTCGCGATGCGCGAACTCGAGCGCGACAGTTTCCGCGACTCGGTCCGTACCTTCCGCCGCGACCACGAGCGGCACGTCGACGAGCTCACGGCGCTCATCCGCAAGTACGGTGGCCTACCACTCACCATGCCGCATCCGAGCAGCGTGGACAAGCTCGCGCTGCAGGCGGTCGGCGACCTCGGCGGCGGCGATGCGCACGTCCTCGTTGCCTTCCGCAACAACGAACGCCAGTCGCGCGACAAGTATCTGCGCGCCGCGCAGCGAACCGTGTGGCCGGCCGACGTGATGGCCGTGATCCAGACCGCGGCGAGCGACGAGGAGCGCCACTACGCCTGGGTCGACCGCACCGTGCGGTCGCTCGGCGTGACGGACGATCGCGC